>JANMGN010000325.1:0-6205 GCA_031374645.1 Chitinophagales bacterium
GAAGGAATAGACAATTTTATAGCTTCGCTCGTGTTGGTTTTGCGACGTAATTGCTCAATATACCAGTCCACTGCTATCAAACTCAAATTTACAACACGTACATCTGGGCGGATACCTTCTGCCTCTTGTGCGTACCACAAAGGATACGTATCGTTATCGCCATAAGTGAAAATAATGGCATTTGGTTTTACCGAATTTAAGAAATTTGAAGCATAATCACGTGCGCCTGTATGTCCACGACGACCATGGTCATCAAAGTTTTGCGTACCTAATAAGTAAGGCGCAGAAAGACCCGCTGCAACCAAAACAGGAGCTATCAATGCACCACCTATTTTTTCTCCAAAAAGACTATACAAACCTGGTATTGCCAGACCTATCCAAATACAGAAAGTGAAAAACGAACCTACGAGTACATAATCACGCTCACGTGGCTCTTGCGGAGTTTGGTTGGTATAAACGATAATACCAATACCCGTAATCACAAAAAGACCCAAAAGGCTCAAAAACTCTTTTGGTCTTCTCATCAAATGCAAAACCAAACCTATCAAACCAAAAATCAAAGGAATAAAATAGTACGTATTGCGACCAGCATCATTTTGCATCGCAGTAGTCAGTTCACTTTGGTTGTATAAGTGGTTTTCATCAAATGATTTTACGCCTGAAATCCAATGACCACTTGTTTTATCCGCAGGAGTGTAGCCTTGTTCGCCATTCTGACGACCTACAAAGTTCCACATAAAATAACGCCAGTACATCCAGCCTACTTGATAATTCAAGAAAAAGCTAACATTATCGCCAAAAGTCGGATTACGTGTACTTAGTGCCTCAGCACCTCTTTTATTTTTTGTGCTACCTTCGTCAGGCGACATCCAAGCACGATATTGTTGCTCACGCCCTTCTTGATAATCTCCCATACGGGGAAATAAAACTTTATCCGCATCATCAAAAACGTAATCTACTTTTTGACTAACTATTTCATATTTATTTCCAACACGTCCGTAGCGTTCTTCCACTTCCGAACCAGAAGGTTCTGCATTGAAATTTGGTCCTCTAAACAAAGGACGTGAACCATATTGCTCACGATTTAAGTAAGGCAACAAACGCAAAGGGTCAGAAGGTTGGTTCATATTGATAGGTGTATTTGCATTTGCACGAATAACCACCATACCAATTACAGAATAACCAATCACAGAAACAGTGAATGCTACCAATATTTTTTGGGTCAAAGAATTTAGCGAAGCATTGTATAAATAGCCTGTCGTAATACCTACTCCCAAAGCCAATAATGTACCCAAAACTCCACTAAAAACAGCATATATTGAAAATGTTATTAGCGTTCCAACGATAATTTTTAAAATCGGAGAGGCCACCCCTTCTTTTGAAGTTTCACGCAAGCCGAAGAAAATAATCGCTCCAACTATCAACGCCAATGGCAATAAACCACTGAAAACAGGCATTCCTAAGCCGTTTACAAGGGCTAATTCTAAGAAAGCCCATAAACGAGGTAAGCCGATAACGATACAAGCCTGCATCGCAACAACCAACAAAATACCAATTAATCCAGCTGATATAACGCCTAATACAGTATGTTCTTTGTATTTTTTAAAATAATAAAACAATGCCAAAGCAGGGAAAGTCAAGAGGCTCAATAAGTGAACACCAATAGACAGTGCTGATGCGTAAATAGCAAAAATCAACCAACGGTCAGCTTTTGCTGTATTCGGCAAATGATACCATTTTACGATTGACCAAATAGTCAAACACGTAAAGAAAGTGGACATCGCATATACCTCGCCTTCTACTGCCGAAAACCAGTTGGAAGAAATAAATGCTGAACACAAACCCGCTACAAGACCACCGCCACAAGCCGCTATCGTTTGTCCCAAAGTCATTTCTTCTTCTCTGTCCACCAAAGACATTTTACCCAAAATACTTGCGACCCAGCAGATAAACATCGCTGAGAACGCTGTACATAAGCCAGACATCAAATTCACAGAAAGTGCCGCAGTTTCTGGTGCGTTAGAAAACATTTTGCCTACCATCACAAACAAACGACCTATTAATAAAAATAAAGGTGCGCCAGGCGGGTGTACTACTTGAAGTTTATCTGCACCAGCGACAAACTCGCCGCAGTCCCAAAGAGACCCTGTACTCTCAATAGAGTAGAAAAATACGGTGGCAGTAATAGCAAATACAAGCCAACCTGCAATATTATTTAATAATTTGAAATTCATATCGTATTGATAACGAGTTATGTTGTGTAAAATAAATTTTTTACAAACGATTGATTATAAAAAAAGCGACTTGCTTAATTTTTTATTTCATTTACGAGTTCGCCGCTTGAAAGTTCTCCTTTGTAGGGCAAATTTCAAACAGATTTTTTGATACTCGTTCACAAAGCGTGCAAAAATATTGTATATTTTGGAAAAAAAAGTATTTAAAACAAAGAAAATAAAATACTTATAAAATTTAAGGTTATAAAAGTAGTCTTTTATGGCATATTAGCTAATTTTACACTTTAATTGCTTTATTTTTTAGCAAAATAAATATTATATTTTTATTTATTCAAAAAACATTTATAGATGAAATATTTTCTTTTGAGTTTATTGTCTTACTTTGTGTATCATAATATTATAGCTCCACTTTTTCAATCTCCGCCCAATAATCCGCCAAGGCAAAATGATTCTACCTATTATAAAGAGCAGAAAAAAAAACCGACAAAAAGCAACGACGATTTTGTGGATTATGAAGAAATAAAATAGTTGCTACATCAGCGATGTAGCATATAAAGATGGCTGTCATACGACGTTAGGAGTTTGCTGTCGTCAATTTTTATCACAATTTTATTTTAAAAAAAACGTTTTCAAGAAAAATATTTTAAATAATGCAAAAACGATTATCTATTATCATAAGTATTTGTTTATCAATTGCTTATGGCAATTTTGCTCAATCTTTTCTAAATGAAGATTGGATATACCAGTCTTTTATAAAAACGGTAAAAATAATACCTTCAAAAGCAACTACCTCGCTTAGTGTAGCAAGCAGCCGATCAAATATTCTTTCGATAGTAAATACAAGTGAAACAGAGCTTTTGCCTATTGCTACACTCGGTGGCGGAAGTGGCGAATTTGTAGTAACTTTTGATGATATGCGTGGCGATAATAGACGTTTTCGCTACAAAATAGAACTTTGTAATGCAGATTGGACGACTTCTAATTTGTCAGATTTAGAATATATAGAAGGGTTTCCAGATGATTTGGTAACAGATGGAGAGATTTCGCTCGGTGTAAGTAGCAATTACAACAATTATCGATTTTCATTTCCAAGCGCAAATATGAAAATCAAAAAATCAGGTAATTATATGTTGCACGTTTATGAGGATAATAGCGATAAAAAACCTGTTTTTTCTCGTAGATTTTTGATTATTGAAAGATTGCTTGGTGTTACTCCTAATTTTGTGCCTACTGGGTTGGCAGCAAAATCTGAAACACATCATGAAATAGATTTTACTGTCGATGCAAAATATTTTAAGATGGGCAACGCACGGCAGGAACTAAAGGCGGTTGTTTTGCAAAATGGGCGTTGGGATAGTGCAAAAAAAAATATTCCACCATTTTTTGTTCGTGATGAAAAATTATTATTCGATTATCAGGATAGTATAGTTTTTCCTGCGGGCAAAGAATTTCGTAATTTTGACATTCGCTCTTTGAATTATCGTCGTTTTGGAGTGAATAAAATAATTAGCGAAGATGAAGACGATATTCAAGTTGTTTTGGCAAAAGACAGTATCCGACCAAGTAATCGTTCTATTTTTTTCAATGATATTAACGGAACTTATATTATAGATAATGTTGATTTCGGTGCATTAAATGTTGCCATAGAACCAAGTACAAATGGAACAGTAAATCAAAGCGTTCCTTTGATTAATCCAAATTCTCGTACACGCTCTGAATATGCAAATGTTTTATTTCGTTTAAAATCAAACGCCCCTTTTGATAATGCTGATATTTATGTAATGGGAAAAATATTCGACTGGCAGCTTTATCCAGAAAATAAAATGATTTACGACGAGCAAACGCACGAATACATAGCAGAAGTAAGTTTAAAACAAGGATATTACAATTATGCTTATGCGGTTGTACCAAGAACCAAAGGTAAATATACTGCGCCTTTTGATATAGCTGAGGTGGATGGAGATTGGTACGAAACCGAAAACGAATATACTATTTTGTTGTATTATCGACCACAAGGAGGTAGAAATGATAGGATTATTGGTATCGGAAGTTTAAATTCTGTAAAGAATAGAAAATAAATTAGTAAAAAGTTAAAAACATAAACTACTTTTAATCAATTTATTACTCAATTTATTACTCAATTTAGGCTAAATAATTGTTGAAAAGATATACTTTTGCACCCGAAAAATATTTAGCAAACAAAAATAGAAGCATCTATTAATTCAAATTAATAGATGATTTTGAGCAAAAAAATCAAGATGAAATTATTAGAAAATAAAGTAGCATTGATAACGGGCGGTTCTCGTGGAATTGGCGAGGCGATTGTACGTCGCTTTGCGGAGCAAGGCGCAACGGTGGCTTTTACGTATCTTTCTTCTTCTGAAAAAGCAGATAAAATAGTAGCAGAACTGACTGCAAATGGCGCAACTATTAAAGCATATCAATCAGATGCTTCTTCTTTTGAAGCTGCGGAACTCCTTGTAAATGAGGTAGTTAAGGATTTTGGTGGTATAGATGTACTTATCAACAATGCTGGTGTTACAAAAGATAATTTGATGCTACGCATGAGCGAAGCACAATGGGATACTGTGATAGATAGCAACTTGAAATCAGTGTTTAATATGACCAAACATACGCTCCGTCAGATGCTCAAAAAAGGCGGTGCGATAATCAACATGAGTTCGGTAGTAGGTGTTTTTGGCAATGCAGGACAAGCAAATTATGCTGCATCAAAAGCGGGTATTATCGGTTTTACAAAATCTATTGCGAAGGAAGTTGGTTCTCGTAACGTACGTTGCAATGCTATTGCGCCTGGCTACATCGAAACAGAAATGACTGAAGTTTTAGATGAAAAAGTAAAAGAAAATTTCCTTTCTAATATTCCTCTCAAACGTATGGGCAAAGGCAACGAAATCGCTGATACTTGTGTCTTTTTAGCTTCTGACATGGGCGCATACATTACTGGGCAAGTGTTGAGCGTTTGCGGAGGACTGAATTGTTAAAATATTTCAAAATGAGTTATTGGAATATTTTTTGTCTTACTTCTACGATGTTTGCAAAATTAAAATACATTTAAACATATATAATTATATTTTTTATGTATTTTGATATAAATAATGTATCTTTGCGCTTTTAATATTTAGGTTAATATATTTTGGTTTAATTTTTGTAGCTATTTGTTTTTATTTTAAATAAATAACTCTTTGATAATCAGTTATTTGTAAAATTTATTAATAAAAAAATAAACTAAAACTATTTTTACCGACCATTTTTACCGCCTTTCATAAAAATGAAACAAAGAGCAATTACCGCTTTGATATTTGTAACTGTTATGCTACTGGGTTTGTACAGTGGAAAACAGTCTTTCGCAGCACTTTTTGGTGTTATCACAGCGTTGTGCCTATGGGAGTTTTTCGATATGGTTTTTGAAGATGGCAAACGCAGAGATTTTGTAAGAAAAGGAGTAGCCATATTTTTTGGAATGTTGCCTTACGTTACTGTTTCTTTGTTGCACTTAAATGTACTTGGCTCAAATGCAAATCAGCTTTTTTTGGCTTCCTTTGCTTTGCTACCGATGGTGTTTTTGTGTTTTATTTTTGAGTTATTTTCTAAATCAAGTCATCCTTTTCATAATGTAGCCCTTATTCTTTTGGGTATGGCTTACATTAGCGCACCATTTTCTATGCTAAATATGATTGCTTTTGATGGCAATTATTTTAGTCCGAATGTAGTTTTTGGTTTGTTGCTTTTGATTTGGGCAAATGATTCTGGAGCTTACGTTGTAGGTTCTCAAATCGGTAGAACAAAACTTCTGGAGCGTATTTCTCCTAAAAAAACTTGGGAAGGATTCGCTGGTGGCGTATTGACAACCGTTGCTGCTGCTTGGGGACTTAGCCATTATTTTAAAGAAGTTGGCTTGCAAGATTGGTTGGTATTAGGAGGCATTTGTTCTGTTTTTGGTACGATTGGCG
>JANMGN010000337.1:0-5863 GCA_031374645.1 Chitinophagales bacterium
TTGTTTTTAAGTAAAATTTTCATGACAAATAAAAATTTTATTTTTTATTTGAACAAAATACAATATTTAAACAATTTTTTAAACTAAAAAAATATTTTTTCGTAAAATGATACTATATTTAATATTTTAAATCCTGAAATAGCTAAACATTATGCAAATACTTATCATTGGTGGTGGAAATATGGGTTCTACTTATGCGCAATCTTTTGTTCGTAGTCAGATTACGAGCAAAAAAAACATGATGATTTTGGAAAAATCGCCTGAAAAAGCAGCAGAACTTTCTACCAAAGATATAGGTACTATTTTCGGAAAACCCGACGACTGTATTCCTGCGGCAGATTTGATTATTTTAGCCGTAAAACCGCAAGATGTTTCCAGTCTTTTTGCGCTCATAAAACCTTTTGTGAATCCGCAACAAGTTTTTCTTTCCATTATGGCTGGCGTAAAAATCAGTACGATTTCGGAAGGTTTGGGCGTAACGAAAGTGATACGAGCTATGCCCAATTTGCCAGCACAAATCGGTATGGGAATGACCGTTTTTACAGCTACCGACGAGGTAACTCGCTTAGAATTAGTCATGATTCAGAACCTTTTGAATACTTCTGGTAAAACACTTTATGCCGAAAAAGAAAGCGCAATAGATGCTACAACTGCTATCTCGGGAAGTGGGCCAGCCTATGTTTATTACTTTATGAGAGCTATGACAGAAGCTGCTCAAAGTATGGGATTTTCAAATTCAGAAGCAGAACTCCTTGTAAATCAGACATTTAGCGGAGCTTTGGATTTGTATAGCAAATCAGATTTGAGTTGCGAAGAGTGGATTTCAAGGGTTGCTTCAAAGGGTGGAACGACCGAAGCCGCCTTACTTTCTTTTTCTGAAAATAATCTTAACGAAAATATTATCGCTGGTGCAAACGCTGCGTTACAAAGAGCGATTGAATTGGGAAAAAAATAAAAACAATGTCAAAATACCTAAATATTAGCGAAGAAGTACGTGATGCGATTGCTGAAAATCGTCCTGTGGTTGCACTCGAAAGTACGATTATTTCGCACGGAATGCCTTATCCGCAAAATGTAGAAACAGCTTTTTTAGTAGAAAAAAAAGTACGTGAAAACGGAGCAATTCCTGCTACGATTGCCTTGATGAACGGCAAAATGCAAGCTGGATTGAGTGTAGCACAAATAGAACTTTTGGGCAAAACTGGACGTGACGTAAGCAAAGTGAGCCGTCGTGATATGGCTACAGTTTTGGCGAAAAAAGAAATTGGCGCAACAACTGTTGCTTCCACGATGATAGTGGCTGCTGCGGCTGGTATTAAAATTTTTGCGACAGGCGGAATCGGTGGTGTACATCGTGGCGCACAAAAAACTTTTGATATTTCTGCAGATTTGCAAGAGTTGGCGAGGACAAATGTGGCGGTTATTTCGGCTGGTGTAAAGTCTATTTTAGATTTGCCCCTTACGCTCGAATACCTCGAAACTTTGGGCGTTCCTGTTTTAGGTTTTCAGTGTGACGAATTTCCTGCATTTTTTACCCGAGAAAGTGGCTTGAAAGTTGATTGTAATTGTAGGACAGTGCAAGAAATTGCACAAATTTTAAGCGTAAAATGGACTATAAATGCGCTTTCGGGTGGCGTGATTATTGCCAATCCTGTGCCAAAAGAGTTTAGTTTAGATAAGAAAATTATGGACGAAATAATCGATAAAGCCATACAAGATGCTCATAATCAAGGAGTTGAAGGAAAAGAAATCACACCTTTTTTACTTTCTACAATTGATAAAATGACAGGCGGTACAAGCCTTACTACGAATATTCAGCTCGTATTGAATAATGCTGCACTTGCGGCTCAAATTGCCAATGCGTATTCAGTGAACAGTTAATAGCTAACCGTTTTTTTAGTGTATTTTTAAAATGAAAAAACGTCTTGATAAGTTATTTATCAAGACGTTTTTTTTATACTAATTTTTTATAATTAATTGAAAATCGATAATTTATGAAATATTATCTATTCAAAATCAAGTCTTTTAATTTTCTTAGAATAAGAATGATTTGATGTAGGTCTTCCATATCGGTCGCATCGTAAAGGCGACTGACACAATATTCTCTATTAATTAAGGTCGTAAAATTCCATACTTTTCCTTGCAACCAACAGCCATATATTGGTTTTTTATCTTGATTAAGCTCTTGTGCGAGTATCATAGCAGCTAGCATTTGCCCTTCAGGGTCGTGGTCATCGCCGAGCGAGCGTTTAAACTCTTGTAAAAAAAAGTAAGGATTTTTGGGGCGTTCTGCCTTAGTTGGCGTAGCAATCATGCTATCGACAACAAGAGAAATCGGAATGTCATTGACAATGCCCGATAAACGCCTTTCATAAAAAACTTGTACTTTTTCAGGAACATTTATATCGGCTAAAAACAAAACCAAACTAATAAAATTCATTTTGAGTTCTTCTTCATTCCAAGCACGACCGTGTAAATCTAGCTCTTTTTGTATCTTTTGTATCAACTCTAATTCAAAAGCGGAAAAATTACCATTTACATTCAACCAGTCTTTTAACTGTTCACAAGTCCGATTTTTATTGATATTGAAGCGTTCTATTACCTCAAAACCATCATAATGATTTAGCTTTTCTATATTTTCCATTTATAATTCTAATTTTTAGCCCATTTTTTGTAAAAAGGCTTCTATTTGCGTCGTATCAATTGCTTTTGTTTTTGCTAATTCGAGTGCTTTTTCGGCAGATTTGCGAGCGTCACTTTTTTTGCCATTGAACAATAAAATTTGAGCATAAGAAAGATAATAGTTAGGCAAACCGCCATTTTCTGATGCTTTTTTAGCAAATTTCTCAGCTGTTCTCATCACTTTTTTGTCGTCTTTAAAATTATTGCTCATTTCCATAACCAAAGCGTGCAATTTTGAAGCATCGTTTTTGATTTCGTCCCGAGCGCAATCTTCACAAGCGTTTAAGTATTTTTTAGCATTTTTAGTCGCCAAAAAATATTTTAAATCTGCATCGAGCAAAAATTCTTCTGTTTTGGTCGTTATATTTTTTTTGTATTTGCCTTTTGCTTCTTCAAAAAGGTCATCACTTTTGAATTTTATCGCTTTATCAATCGTGTTTCCACAAGCCGAAGAAATACGCTCATTTACAGCACTTTCGCTTGTAATAGTTGCAATTTTTGCTTTGTTTTGGATTAATAAATCAAAAATACGAGAATCTGCTTCGGTCGTTCCTTCAAAAATAATTTTCAAATTTTCGGGCGTAGTCAAATCTTTTTGCTTCAAAAGATAATCATTTGCAATTTTGAGCGAAGGTTTTCCTGCACGATTAAGTGCTTTTACGTAAGCATAAATTAGCTCAGGCGAACGGTCGCCAGTCGTATATTTTTTCTCGAACTCTGCAGAATTATCTAGACCCATCAATGCACTTTTGCCCAAACCAAGCAAACCAGGCAAGTCTTGATAACCAACTGCTTTTTTCGTGATTTTGCCTTTTGCATCTATAAACATCAGAGTAGGGTAGGAGCTAATAGGAAATTTGTCAATAAAATCAAAATTTTCGGCATCTTCCATGTCCATTTTCATACAAATAAAGTTTTTGTTGAAAAATGCACCTGCTTTGTCTTGCGTAAAAGTTTCGGCAGCCATGCGCTTGCAAGGGCCACACCATTTCGCATAAGCATCTACAAAAATCAATTTGTCTTCTTTTGCGGCACGTTCCAGAGCCTCGCTCCATTTGCCGTGATAAAATTCTATGCCTTGTGCAAAAATATTTAAGGTACTAAATGTGAATACAAAAAACAATATTTTTTTCATTTTAATTTTTTAAATTTAGAATAATAAAAGGTACTACAAAGATACGAAAAAAAAAGAAAACGTTATTTCGAGTAATCATTTTTATCAAAAATATAACATTTTAAAATAGGGTAGTGGTTTATGAGTTGCTTTAAATTTTACAAAAATTGCTCCAAATCTTCGGGTGTATCTATGCCGACCGTTTCCAAATCTGTCAAATTTATACCTATCGAAAAACCATTTTCGAGCCAGCGCAATTGCTCCAAACTTTCCAATAATTCTAAACGAGAAGACTTCAATTGAGTAATTTTTTTCAATGCCGAAAAACGATACGCATACATACCTACGTGCTTATAAAAATCAGCTTTCGAGAGCCAATTTTCTTTTTCCTCACCTCTCACAAAAGGGATTGCGCTTCGGCTAAAATAAATTGCTTTTTGCTTTTCGTCAAAAATAACTTTTACAATATTCGGGTTTTCTAAAAAAGAAATGTTAGTTATTTTTTTTGCCAAAGTACCTATCGAAATCGTTTTGTTTTTTTGCATAAATGCCAGTAAATCAGCGATTTGTGAAGGAAAAATAAAAGGTTCGTCGCCTTGAATATTGATTACAATATCGTCTTTTTTTAGCTTCATTTTTTGCGCAACTTCTGCGCATCTATCTGTGCCACTTTGATGATTTTCTGAAGTCATCATCACTTCATAACCTAAATTTTTGACGTGCAAAAAAATACGTTCGTCGTCAGTAGCGACCACCACTTTATCCAAATTTTCGACTTTTAAAGCCTGTTCTATCACACGCTGAATCATCGTTTTCCCTTGAATATCCACCAAAGGTTTGCCAGGAAAACGAGTAGAAGCGTAACGTGCAGGAATGATTGCAATATTCATAAATTAATTAAAAATTAAAAATTAAAAATGAAAATTAAAAAATGAATAATTTTTGTAATGCAGCAATTATTCATTTTTAATTATTCATTAGATATGTCCCATAATAACATACAAAACGGTTGCGATAACGACCGAAAGCAAGGCAAAAGGCAACTGCGACATCGAGTGTTTTACAGGATTTACCTCACAACTATTCGAGGTCAAAACGGTACAATCGGAGTACAAAGAAGCATTTGAGCCAAATACACCACTGCCAATGACGGCACCCAAACAAAGCCAAACATTCGCACCAAGTGCATTTGCCAAAGGCACAATTATAGGAATAGCCACGAGATAAAGTCCCCAAGATGAGGCGGTTGTATATGAAATAAATGCTAATGCAATAAAAACGACTGCTGCCAAATATTCTTTTGATACGACAGGTTTTATACTTTCTATTACATAATTGGTCAGTCCCATTTTGTCGCCAACATCTTTCAGAACGTAGGTAACTGTCAAGATAGCTAAGGCAAAAATCATACTTTTAAATCCGTCAAAACCACCTTCAAAAAGTTGTTCGTAAGTCATTAGTTTGCGCAGCCAGAAATAAGCAATCGTAAAAATAAGTCCAATATAAATACCTTTTAGAGCATCAAGTTCCGAAAATGCAATTTGTAATTTTCCCGTTGTGAAAAAATTACAAATACCAGAAAAAACACTCGGATCAGAAAAAATAGTGGCTAAGATAATGAATAAAAGCGGTACGAAAAAATCAAAAAAACGTGCTTTTGTTTCCCCTTTTTCTACTGTTTTTGCTGCGGTTTCTTCTTCATTGTATGTCATACTTTGAGGCACAGGCAACAACTCTGCAATAACCAAAAGTGCTATAATCACGGTAGCCCAAGCATAGAAAATATAGGGAATAGTGTTCCAATACACATCAAACCAAGCATTTTCGGCTACATGAAGCTCTTTTGCGATTATTTTCCCACAATAAATACTCCACGTAGAAAGCGGCACGATAACACAAACAGGCACTGCCGTAGTGTTCACCAAATAGGCAAGTTTTAGGCGAGAAATTTTAAATTTGTCGGTCACACTTTTCATCGTATTTCCGACAGAAAGAGAGGACATATAATCGTCTAAAAACATAAAAAAACCAACTGCCCAAACGGCTAAAAGGGCTTGTTTTTTATTT
>JANMGN010000340.1:0-8485 GCA_031374645.1 Chitinophagales bacterium
AAATAAAAAAAATTATTAGCAAAAAACGATTAAATAAATTTTTGAATGTCATGAGAATTTTTTTTATATACTAAATAATATCATGTAAATTTATACAATGTAAATATTTATTTTCATAAAATACTGTTTATCAGAATTTTACGTAGCGTCTTGATGTGGAAATTAAAGGATTATTTGATTTTTTATTCAGATAGGAAAAAATATAATATGCAATATTAATGCCTAATTGCTTATATTTTGATATATTTATTTTTTATTTACCACTTTATGTGACAGGATAAAAATTTAATTTCACATCTTGGTAAGGCAAAAAAAAAGTGTTCCGCAATGCGAAACACTTTTTTAAGAGGAAAATTATATATATTTTTAACAATTACTCAGTAGTATTACCATACAAATGACGGTATTCACTAAATGTAATCATACGTTGCTGTTGTTCGTCCCAAAGTTTATTTAAAAATAATTTCATGCTATCTGTAAAAGAAAGAACTGTTACACAATCTTGGAAAGCAGGATTTTCTTCATTGCAACGTTGCAGATTATAGTTCGGAATCAAAGAACTCAAATGATGTACATGATGAATACCTATATTTCCTGTAAGCCATTGAAATACACGTGGCAATTTCCAATACGTACTGCCTTGAAGTGCAGCCATTACGTAATTCCACTCCGTTTTCCATTGTTTGTAGGCGTGTTCGTGTTGATGTTGTATAAAAAAAGCAAAAAATGCCATCACAGAAAAAAACATCACAATAGGCAAATGTATTTTTAAAAAAGTAGTAAAACCAAAGACAATGCTGCCCACAACATAAATACCTACCATAAATAAATTGTTCCAAATCAATGACTTTTTAACCATACTAAAACCCTGCGCTTTGATACTCACAAAACGATTATGGATAAAAATATAGTATAGAGAGCCTGCACTTAGCAAAATCAAAGGCATACGAAATAACCTGTAACCTAATCGCTGCATAGTCGGCATTGTACGGTATTCGTTCACGGTAAGCAAAGGCATATCTCCGATGTCACGAATGTCTGGTTCGAGGCGACCGCAATGTCCATGATGAAAATTATGCGCTTTTGCCCAATATTTGTAAGGAATTAAGCTCAATCCACTACAAATAAACCCAATGATGTTATTCATTTTTTGAGATTTTGTAAAAGACTGATGCCCGCAATCGTGTTGAATAATGAAAATACGCACCAAGAAAAACGCATTGATAAGGCTCAAAAGAAGCGTCAGCCAATAAGAAACCGAAAGGCTAAAATACATCAACGTCCAGAGTGCAATAAAAGGCAAAAAGGAAGTTATCATTTGCCAAATAGCAATTTTAGTATTGGGAATCTGATATTTTTTGACAATTTGCTGCCAATTTTCCATCAAATATTGAAGCGATTCATTAAATCTTTTTTCCATAAAACTATAATTATTAGACTAAATTAGTTAAATTATTTTATTGGTTGAGTTGGCACAAGTAGTTGGGCTAAAATAACTGTCGCATAGTTTGGTTTGTATTTTTTTACAAGTAAATTACGTCGAGCTATTTATAAGTGCAAATATACATATTTTCTAAAACAATCAAAATCTATCTCTCGAATGAAATACAATAAAATAAACTTTTATTTTCTATAAATAAAAAACTTGCTATCTTGCACATGATTTTAAATCAAATAGGCAATAGAAATCATTTATTTTGCAAAAAAACGAACAGAACACCTCGGCACTTCACGTTCAAAAAGGCATAGAAACTCCTGACAATATCAATCCTTTGCTATTGAAAGGTCGTTTTTTGTCTAAAAAAAAGGAGCGAACAGTCACGGAATTTGTAGAAGGTATTTTACAAAAAGATAAAGTTATACTCAGTCAAGCCATCACGCTTATAGAAAGTACCGTAACAGAGCATCAGGAAAAAGCACAAGAAATCATAGCAAAATGCCTGCCTTTTGCCAATAATTCGATAAGAATTGGTATAACTGGAACTCCTGGTGTTGGAAAAAGTACCTTTATAGAAACGTTTGGGCAACACGTCATTTCGCAAGGTTACCGAGTAGCGGTGCTTGCAATAGACCCTTCGAGCCAAATAAGTAAAGGTAGTATTTTGGGCGATAAAACACGGATGCAATATTTGGCAGTTCGAGAAGAAGCCTTTATTCGCCCTTCGCCCGCAGGCGATTCGCTTGGCGGAGTGGCTCGCAAAACTCGTGAAACCATAATCTTGTGCGAAGCTGCTGGTTTTGATACTATTATTATCGAAACGGTTGGCGTTGGTCAATCGGAAGTGGCGGTACATTCTATGGTAGATTTTTTCTTGCTTTTGCTTTTGCCTGGCGCAGGCGATGAGTTGCAAGGTATCAAAAGAGGTATCGTAGAAATGGCGGATATGATAGCCATCAATAAAGCTGACGATGACAAAATTATAGCTGCAAAACAAGCTCGTGTCGCTTATCAAAATGCACTAAAATTATTTCCTACAAAAGAAAGTAAATGGCTTGCACAAGCTGTTATTTGTAGTGCTTTGAGCAAAATGGGTATTTCGGAAATTTGGCAACAAATAACTGATTATCAGCATTTTACAATAGAAAATAATCATTTTTTCAAGCAAAGACAAGCACAATCTAAATATTGGTTAGAAGAGAGTATTCAAAACAATTTACAACGTTTTTTTCACGAAAACACCAATGTACAAATACTTCTGCCTTCATTAGAAAAAGGAGTTAGCGAAGGAACGATAACTCCTTTTCAAGCAGCAAAAAAGTTGATGGAAATTTTTAAAAATTGATAAATTTTTATTTTTTTTGTTCGTTAGGGAATGTGTAAAATAAGTAAGTTACCGATAAAGACGCAGTTGTTTTAAGCTAAAACGAGGCAAAAAATGCAGACGATGCAGCGCATCGGCGAGTATTTTTAACGAAGTATTAGCTTAAAAGAACAAGAGCTGACTTGGTAAGTTATTTATTACAAGTTCTATTAGCTCAACACCTCGTAAATTGTCACTTCTTGTACTTTGTTTTTCATTTTTATTTGCCCAACTTCTCGACTGTTGAAAGAGTTTTTAATTTTTTCGTGAATAGCTTTGCTAATAATGATTTGACCAGCGTTTGCTGCTGATTGTAAGCGTTGAGAAGTATTGACGACATCTCCGATGACCGTAAAATCTAATCTTTTCAGGCTTGCAGAACCAATGTTTCCTGAAATCATTTCTCCCGAATTTATGCCAATAGAAACTTTTGCGTGGTAAGTTTCTTTGCCAGAAAGTTGTTCTTCTTGTATTTCTATTGCCTTATGAATCGCCAACGATGCTTCGATTGCTCTATCTAAGTGGTATTCTCCTTTAAAAATTGCCATGATGGCATCGCCCATAAATTTATCAATATAACCTCCGTGCGCAATTATTTCTTTGACCATCAAATCAAAATACTTATTGATTAAATTGACTACAAAATTAGGTGTTTCTTTTTCAGAGATAGCCGTAAAACCACAAATATCTATGAAAACCACCGTTGCATCAATCGTTTCGTTTACCATCAGAGAGCTATGCGTTTCCTCACGGGTCATAAATTGTAAAACGCTATCGTCCACGTACATTCGTAGAATATCGTTTTCTTTAATAGCCTTGATAGTATTCTTAGTTTGCTCTGCGTGTCTTAAAACTTTTGCCAAAGTAAGATCTAAATCTTCAAATTGAATAGGTTTGCAAATAAAATCAAAAGCACCACGATTCATTGCCAAACGGATATTTTCCATATCGCCATACGCCGATACAATAACCGCTTTGAGTAAAGGATTTTTCTCATTTATTTTTGCCAAGAGCGTCAAGCCGTCCATAATGGGCATATTTATATCACTAAAAACAACATCTATATCTCCTTGATTATCAATTTTTTCTAAGGCTTCTTGACCGTTTGCAGCAAAAACAAACTCGTATTCTTGCTCCCGTATTTGGCGGCGAAAACGCTGTCGAATGATTTGTTCCAAATCGCTTTCGTCATCAACAATTAGTATTTTTGCTTTCATTATAAATTTGATAATTTTTCTTTTAATGTATTAAAATCAATAGGTTTATTTAAGAAATCGTTTGCGCCCAAACTCATCGCTTGGTCAAAACTCTCTTGGTCGCCGTAAGCAGTGAGCATCATCACAATAGGTGGTGAGATGGGTGATTTTTCTCGAATTTGACGTAACAATTCCAACCCACTCATACCTGGCATATTGATGTCAGATAAGATTAAGATGGCTTCGTGTTCGTAATCGTGGTCTTTAAGAAAATTTAACGCTTCTTCGCCCGAATGGGAAAAAGAAAATTCAAATATTCCATCTTTTATTTCTCTACGAAAACGTTGTAAAAACAATGTTTTTGCGTCTATTTCATCATCTACTACTAATATTTTCATTTTTATAAATTTTATTTATTTTTGGTTTTTTTACGTATATTATTTTGATTATTTTTAAAATTAATGGCTCATCCATGATTTTGGCGATTTCAGAGCTTAAACCTAACAGATTTTCAAAACCTTTCAAGTTCTTAGTAACGTGTGAATAATAAGTTGTGGATTTATAGTTAGTATATTAGAAGATAGACGAGCTAAATTTGAAGTTCAATGCAGCGCATTGGGCTGAAAATTTAGTGAAGCATAGCTTTTAATAGGCAAGTAGAAAACACAAGTTATTATTTACACGTTACTTAGCTATGATTTCAACACTTTGCACCAAAATCATGGATGAACCAAATTAGTAAGGTAATTTAATGATAAATGTCGTTCCTATCCCTTCTATACTTTCTACTTCGAGCGTTCCGCCATGACCTTTCGTAACAATATCGTAACTCAAAGACAAGCCCAATCCTGTTCCTTCGCCTGTTGGTTTTGTGGTAAAAAAAGGTTGAAAAATCTTTGCTTTGACTTCTTCGGGTATCCCTATTCCGTTGTCTGCTATTTTTATAATTATCCACTTAATACCCAAAGGAGAAATTGTAGATTGTGTGGAAATTGTTATTGTTGGTACATAAGGTTTTGGTAATTTCAAGGTTGATAGCTTTTGAAAAGCTATCACATCTACATTTCGTTTATTCACGGCATAAAACGAATTATTGAACAAATTCAATAAAACACGACCAATATCCTGTGAAACAATGCTTATTTCTGGTAAATTTTCGTCAAAATTCATTTTAAAATCAGCATTAAAATCTTTATTTTTTGCTCTTAAACCATGAAAAGAAAGCCGCAAATATTCGTCTGCTAATTTATTGATGTTTGTAAATTCTTTTACACCATTGCTGGATCTCGAATGGTTCAACATACCTTTTACGATACTACTCGCTCGCTTGCTGTGATGATTTATTTTTACTTGATTTGAACTCAAATCTGTCAATATTTCATCAATATACGCTTTGTCTTTTAGTAAAATTTCGCCTTCGGGAGTTAGAGAACTGCTGTTAATTTCTGCTTTGAGTTCTTCGGCTAAATCCATGCTGAGTTCTGAAAAATTATTGACAAAATTCAAAGGATTCTGAATTTCATGTGAAATACCAGCAGTGAGTTCTCCGAGTGAAGCCAATTTTTCAGCTTGAACCAATTGCGTTTTTGTGTTTTCGAGCTGTAGCAAAGCGGCAGACAATTCTTCTTTACTTTTTTTCAAATCACGATAAGCGGCGGCACGATTTTCAGTCATTTCGTTGGCAAACCAAAAAATCATAAACATCAGCGCAATACCATTAACTATTGAAAACATAGCTGTTGCTTCGCTCGTCAGATGGTTCGGTAACGCTACGCCAAAATGCCACATCAGAAAAAGAACGATAGCAAAAATAGTATTTGCCCAAAGTAAAGGCAAAGCTGCTTTTTTGAAAAAAAGTTTGGCTGCAACTGGTCCGATGGAGAGCCAAGCCAAAACACCACCTTGCCAAAATCCCGTTTCCCATATACAAATCCATACAGAACCCATGCCACCAAGCATCACAAGCGCAAGCCAAGTCGATGCTTCTCGTCCTAATCGTAGCATAAAAAAAGCGATAATAGACAACACCGAAGCACTAAACAAGACTATAGGAGTATAGCAGAGCCCAACCGACCAACAAATACAGCCCAACACCGAAGTAAATATCAAATCAATACCCGAAATAGATACTTGCAATCGTAGCCTATGGTACTCACTTGAGTCTGTGATGCCAATTAAATTAGGAAAACAGTAGTGAACAATTTTTTTTTGAAAATCTTTAACATTAACGTTTTTCAACATTTTACAAAATATTTTAATAAGGCAATTTGATAATAAATATTGTTCCAATACCTTCTGTACTTTCTACTTCGAGCGTTCCATCATGCCCTTTCGTAACAATATCGTAACTCAAAGACAAGCCCAAACCCGTCCCGTCGCCTGTAGGTTTTGTGGTAAAAAAAGGTTGAAAAATCTTTGTTTTGACTTCTTCGGGCATTCCTGTTCCGTTATCAATAACTGTTATGATTATCTCTTTAATTCCCAAAGGGGAAATTGTAGATTGTGTAGAAATTGATACTGTTGGTTGGTAAATTTTAACGTCGGTAAGATTTTGAACCTCGCTGACGTTTCTTTTATTCACGGCATGAAACGCATTGCTAAACAAGTTGAGCATAACACGACCAATATCTTGTGAAATAACACTTATTTTAGGTAGATTTTCTTCAAAATCCATTTTAAAATCAGCATTAAAATCTTTGTTTTTTGCCCTTAAACCATGAAAAGAAAGCCGCAAATATTCGTCTGCCATTTTGTTAATATCTGTCAATTCTTTTGTGCCGTTGCTCACTCTCGAATGATCCAACATACCTTTTACAATATTACTTGCTCGATTGCTGTGGTGGTTTATTTTTACTTGATTTGAACTCAAATCAGCCAGTATTTCATCAATATATGCTTTGTCTTTGAGCATAATTCCGCCTTCGGGAGTTAAAGGACTGTTGCCAATTTCTGCTTTGAGTTCTTCGGTTAAGTCTATACTCAGGTCTGAAAAATTACTGACAAAATTCAATGGATTTTGAATTTCATGTGAAATACCAGCAGTAAGCTCTCCGAGTGAAGCTAATTTTTCAGATTGAATAAGTTGATTTTGAGTTTTTTTAAGCACATCAAGTGAACTTTCCAACTCCATCGTTCTCACATTTACCTTTTCCTCCAAATTTTTATTTTGCTCTTTAATCAACATTTCATTTTCTGTCAAACGTTGAAAAGCCAACGCCTGTGCTAAGGCAGATTCTTCTCTATAAATATTGATACGATTGGCTAAGGCAAAGCCCAATAAAATATTTTCTACACAAGCACCTAACAAAAGAGCATTGGAAGTAAAATTGTTGTAAGGCAGCACGCCATCATAACACAACGAGGTCGTCATACCGCCAATCAAAAAAAATATCCAAGCCAAAACATAATATTTTGCACTTTTATTTCCTTGTAAATAACTTAATACACCAACAAGTAACATAGAAATACCAGCAATCGGAGTCAATGCCTCCATAATATGATTTGCCAAAGGCTGTATATCAAAACATTCTATTGGAATAATCAATGCTATTAAAACACTAAAAATCTTTATTGCCGTGTAGGTACGTGGCATATTTTGGTCTAAATTCAGAAAACGTACGGTAAATAAAAGTGCAACAAGTATCAACAACTGGATTCCTACAAAATCATTGAATATAGCATAATCAGTCCGAAGAAAAAACCATATCCCATTGATATGTGCAGTTGTCCAGATACTCACAAATACATAGATACAATAATACAAATACAAACGGTCTTTGAGTGAAAAGAAAATGAAAAGATTGTACAATGCCATCGCCAACAGAATACCCGTACCTAAACCTTTTAGAACATCGTATTTGTGATTGACATTTACCAACGCTACTGCATTAGAAATGGTTACAGGAAAACAAAAACCTGTATTTGTTTTGACGTTTATATAAATGACAGACGGTTTTTGCCCTACTTCCAAAATGCTATTTCCTCGCTGAAAATAGCGATTTTTAAGAGGCGCAGTAGTACCACTTGTTTGTTGTTGTTTTAGCCCTTTTTCATCAAAAACAACGAGGTCGATATACTGTAATTGGTAATTGTCAAAAGATAAAAAAAGTGGTTCGTCGCTTTTATTTTTAATGTATAATTTTACCCAAATGCTTTCTGCAGTATTACCAAAATTCATTATTTCTGTTTCGCTTTTTTGAAAAGACGCATCAGATAAAGCCATGATTTGTACCAATTTGAAAGTATCTTTTGCATCTTTATAAAATCGGGCGTGACTTCCAATATCAAGCGGATTTTGTCCAGCAGAGTAAAAAAGTGTGTCTTGTGCTTTGATGTCCATTGAACATAAAAACAAGAGAATTATTGTAAAAAGATGTTTATAAAAAAGTAAAATCGTTTTCATTTTGACTAAATTTTTGTACTTAGTAAGCGTGTAAATAATAACTTGTGTTTTCTGCTTGCCTATTAAAAGCTATACTTCTCTAAATT
>JANMGN010000391.1:0-2100 GCA_031374645.1 Chitinophagales bacterium
AAAAATTACAGCAAAAAGAACGTCGTGCGATGTTACAATTGGGCTCTTGGGCAGTTGGAAATATTGCGCTTGGATCTGTGCTGGCGGCAAGGTCAAAAAATGCAGAAAATAAGGCGTTTCATCAGATGAACGCAGGCTGGAATGTAATTAATTTGGCAATTGCAGGATTTGGATATTATAGCTCGCAAAAAGGAGTACCTACGGATTTGACACTTTGGGCTTTGTCAGAAAAAAATTACAGTTTACAAAAAACTTTTTTATTCAACGCTGGTTTAGATTTTGGTTACATGGCGGGCGGAGCTTGGATGATGGAACGCTCGAAAAACACAGCTAAAAATTCTGAAAGATTAAAAGGTTTTGGGAAATCTATCATCTTACAAGGTAGTTTTTTATTTGTGTTTGATATTGCGCAATATTTTGTCGTAAAAGCTGATAATCAAGCACTTAGGGATATTTTAGAGAAAGTGAATGTTGGTGCAAATGGGCTTTCTTTTCACACTAATTTTTAGATAAAAACCATTTTTTTTATTATTGAAGAAAATTTTTGAATTTAAAAAAATGCTTATGCAACTTCTTGTCGCATAAGCATTTTTTTTAAATGATGGCGGTGTATCATTTCGTTTTTATGATATTTTCTAATTGGTTTTATATTATTTCTTCGCAAACAATTGTATCAGACCATTCGTCGTGTCCCATTTTTTTATCTAATAAAAACCACGAAACTGGTTCAAACCAAAACAAGTACAACAAGTACACTAAATAACATTGTTGTAATTCTGGATTGCATTATATATGGGTTTTTTTAAGTTTTGGTATGTCAAAAAAGTTTGTAAGTTTGAAAATCATAAATTATTCATTTTTAATTTTCATTATCACTATCCTTTTGGAAAATTCCTCAAATGCTCAAAAACATAGCCTCTTTGCTGCAACATCGTCACAAGCCTTGCGATTTCCCATTTTTGCTGAAACATACGCTCGTGCAAAAGCAAAACGCAGTGATTTTTTGTAAAAGTATCGTTTGTTTTTATTCTTGTTTCTATATCTTCCATGACTTGTTCGGCACTTCCTTTGGGCGCACCATTTCTGTAACTAAATTCCCATTCGCTATCCCAGCCAAAAATACGGAAACCCTTGTCTTTCAGTAAGTTAGCTGCTGCACGACGTGTTTGTTGCACATTTTTTTGACGACCATTTACCATCCAAGCGGGACTTCCTGGAAAACGTGCTATAGCATTCGTGAGGTTTAGCTTTACAATATTTTTATAAAAATCCATCAAAACACCGTTTGGATTTTTGTAAAAAGTATTGTATTTATTGTGAGCGTGCGTATAGCTGTGGTTGCACATTTCTATCAATGGCGACTGTCTGTAATCGTTAAATTGCTTGTCAAAAGCCTTCCATTCCATATTTATACCAACCAAAAAAACGGTCATTTTTACATTTCTATCCTTTGCCAAAGCCAATATTTCATCAGAATATCCAGAAGGGCCATCATCAATCGTGAAATAAATATATTTTTTGGTATCATTGCTTGGCGAATCGAGCGAAACTTTTAGCGTTTTCACAGAATCGTTCTGAACCACAAAAGGCGCAACATTCGTATCTCCTTTGGCGATAGCGTCAGAAGCCTGCTCTGAAAGGCTCGGAAGCGTATCAGATTTTTGTAAAGTATTTTCAGCAGTCGGTTTTTGTGTTTTCAGCGAAGGGTTTTCTGTGCAGGCAAAATTTAAAAATACCAATACACAAAGACTAAGTGCGTTTCTCCAATTCATAGTTATCCTATTTTTTTGCAAAGATAGGTATTTTTAAAAATAAAGATACTAACTTAATGTATTTTATTTTGTCGCAAATTATACGCATTTAGACAAATCTTAATTAGAAAACTGAGTCAATTTTAGGGAGTTTTGATAAAATTATTTACCTTTACACCATGTTAAATGAAGCACTTTTATTAGCAAATATAGACGATAATACTGCCTTAAAAGCGGGAAAAGCATTGGCAAATACAAGCAAATGGACAAGCCGTTTTGCGCACGAAAAAGCACTTTGGGGCTTCTGCCAAGGCTCTGGTGCTATGCCTTATTTTACCCAAATTGATAC
>JANMGN010000392.1:0-2796 GCA_031374645.1 Chitinophagales bacterium
GAGGCAGGTGAGAAAATTTACGAAGGTCAAGTAGTAGGCGAAAACAATCGTCCAGCTGACTTAGTAATCAATATTACGATTACTAAAAAGTTGAGTAATATGCGTTCGTCTGGTGCTGACGAAAAAATGAGAATTATTCCACCAACCAAATTTACTTTGGAAGAAGCATTGGAATATATCCAAGAAGATGAGTACGTAGAATGTACTCCAAAAAATATCCGTTTGCGTAAAATTTACTTAGAAGAAAATGAGCGTAAGCGTATGGAGAAAAAAGTAAGTGTTGAAGCGTAATTAGTTAGCGTCGAAGCATTTTATTTATAAAAAAAGCACTCAAATCTGTAAAAAGATTTGGGTGCTTTTTTTGTACTATTTATTATTAATGCGAATATTGAGTTGAAAGTGGTTACCAAACTCTGTTTGGTAAGTACAAAAACTCGTAAATTTTCATTTTTTAGGAATATTTAATGCAAAAAAACTAAGAAAATTGTATTTTCGGGGTAAATCGTACGCCCAAACTCTGTTTGGGTATGCTAATTAGGTTTTTAAGAACTTTATTAACTTAAAACAGAATATTGAGCTATTTTTAATCCAATATTCGCATTATTATTTAGAAAGAGTAAATAGCTTGGCAGGTAATATGGGCTGAAGTCCGTTTTTCCTGTTCGCTGAGTTTTTAGCAGAAAGACCAAACCTAAAAAGAATATTTCAAATCTGTACCAAATCCTAACAAATAAGGCATATTACTGTATTTATCATTTTTAAAAATAGGTAAAAGCGATTGTTGTGCAAACGTATTTGCGCTAATAGTCCATTTTGAGTTCAATTTGTAGTTAATTTCTACACTTCCGCCCAAAAATGGACACCAAGCATTTGGCGTAGGTGATGTTTTTACACTTGTATTCGTTTCGTGTACATTATCATGATGCGAAATTACTTGGTCAAAAGATGTACGAGTTGCTACACGAAATAGATTATTTAAGGTTGCTTTTCCTGTAAAACTTAACTTAGGAGAAATCGCAAAGTTTTTACACAAACTCAAAGGAACTTGTAAAAAAGTTAAACGTTCTGTTCCATTTGCTGAAATAGGAATTTGTTCGCCTTGTTGCACCGTTTGTGAACTGACACGAGCTAAAACCATCTCCATTTTCAAATCTCCAAACGAAGTCGGCACACTACCATTATAGGTATTATCAAAATTTCCGTCGGTACTTTTCGTTTCGCCAACACCATTGAAAGGCAGCACTAAATCGTATTTTAATTTATAGTTCATTTGAGAAAATCCTATACCAGCTTCAAAGAATACGCTTTTAAATGGTTTTATGACGCTTGCACCAATTGTATAGGCATAATCAAAATTTTCTCCACCACTTTTAACAAAATTGCCTTTTACTTTATCTTGAATAAAAAATGTGTTTACTGCCAAAGAAACTGCAAATTTAGACTTATTAATCGGTTTTCTTAATTTTGGATAAGCATATTCAGGTTGTATTATTTTTAGGAAATTAATTTCTCTAATTGACAAAGTTGGAATTAAAGCAATATTTTCTTCTGAGCGTATTTCTCTCGTCCTTTTTTCTTCTGCTAAAATTACGGCATTGTTATTAGGGACGATAGATAAATCTTTTTCAAGCTCTGTATCTTTGTGTGTGAGTACAGCAGGATTCTTGTATTTACCTTCATAAAAACTTTTTACATCATTTCCACTTGAAGAAACTGCGATATTTGCTATTTTTGCTTTATTTTGACTTAAAAAAGACGCTTTATTATCGTTTGATTTTATTTTGCTCCCTTGATTTTTTTCTGATATATTTTGGTTTATCGAATTTATTACAGCTTCTGAGTTGCTATTTTGTGTTTTGATTTCGGCTGGACTATTTGTAAAATTATTTTTCGTAGTAACTTTTTCTACGCTAATTCTACTTTTTTTATTTTCATTTTCTACATAAATAAATACCAGAAGCAATGATGCACTAAAAGCCAATATAGGAAGCCACCAAAAAAAAGCACGTCGTTTCTTTTTTTGCAAATTGGTTTCTATCTTATTCCAAACCTTATCAGAAGGTACATTCCAATCCTCAGTTTCGAGTTCCTCGAAACTAAATTGCGATTGAAACTTTTTTTCCAAATTATCCTTGTCCATTTTATTTTTAATTAGTCGTGAAAGAAAAATTTAGGTTTAGGTTTATTTACCTCGACCATTTTTTAAGCCATTACAAACTGAGATGAAATAATCATTTTTTGTAACATTTGTCTGGCTTTAAATAACTGGGTTTTGGAGGTATTGACAGAAATTTGTAATGCTTCTGCGATTTCATTGTGTTGCATACCGTCTATGACATTCATATTAAATACCGTTCGGTAGCCCGTCGGAAGGTTTCTCACATGAGCAAGCAACTCTTTCAAGGCAAGATTAGAAACTATATCGTCGTTGTCAGCAAACTCTTCATAAGAAGCATCAACTGAACTAAATACAATTTTCTTTTTTCTGATGATTTGTAGTGCACTATTGATAACAATGCGTCTTATCCAACCACCAATCGTGCCTCGTAATGCGTCGTACTGATGCAACTCTTTGAAAACTATCAGAAAACCTTCTTGCAACATATCCTCCGCTTCGGCTCTGTCACTCGAATAGCGCAAGCAATGTACAAACATGGCTGATTTATACTTTTCATAGAGCTGCCTCTGACTTCGTGTGTCATTATTTAAGCAACCTTTTATTACTAACTCTTCGTCAAAATTAATATTAGACATAGGCAAATTCTTTTTGATAATGACTACAACATACAGTATTCA
>JANMGN010000397.1:0-8332 GCA_031374645.1 Chitinophagales bacterium
AAAATCAAAGTGGCTTGTGATATGATGGAGGAAATCAATATAGTAGTATTCCAGGTAAGCTTTATCCAAAGACTGATTTGCAAAAAAATTAGAAAACTTATAAAAATTTGAAGAAATTTTAGCAACAAGCTCATCATAAAACCAAAGATCAGCATTAAACAAAATATTTTGATAACGGGAATCATCTCTTGAAGTAATCGAATTAAAGTTAAAATCCTCAACTTTTGAAGATCTTGAAAAATCAAATTCTGAAAAAATTAGAGAAAGGAACGGCAAAAATAGCAAAAATGTACCTTTAGTGTCAATCCAACTAAAATTAACATTAGTTCCAGACCAAAAAAAATTCATATCAAGAAAAAATTCTTCGAGCATTGTAGCGGAAAAAATTGAAATAATACCGAGCGAACTAACAGCTACAGTCATAGCAAGTGGAAAAGAACCTGGAACGTAAACGTCGTCAATATAGTAATTATAATCTGAGTAATCATCGACGTCGTCACGGCCTTCATCAATCGGACTTGAAAAAAGAATTATGGTTACAAAAAAGGTTAGATAATCAGCTGAATTTTCCATGCCAGAAAGCAACATGAATTCCTTAGAAATTGAGGGGGACGTAAACGGAATAGCATTGATAGAAACAAAAACCAGACTGGTTAGCAAATCGTAATAAGAAAATTCGGATGTAACATCAAGATGATCAAATTCACCATCCTGTTCATCCTCAAGATCATGAAGCTCAGTTGCCGCTGATAGAAAAGAAAAAGACTTATAAAAACCATGTACAATAAGGTGAAATAGAACTGTAGCGCCCGCCAAACTGCCGCAACCAAAAAACATAAAACCAAGCTGGTTTAGCGTAGTATAAGCAGTTGCTCGTTTGGTATCATCGGAAACCGCAGCAACAGACATAGCGTACAAAGCTGTCAAAAGGCCGAAAAAAACAACAAGGTAACGTACAAAGTCAAAAGAGGCCAGCATATCCATAAAACGAAGGGTTAGGAAAACGCCTGCTGTAACCATGGTAGCGGAGTGGAGCAAGGCGGACACTGGTGTAGGGCCTTCCATAGCATCAGGCAACCAACCTTGAAAAAAAAATTGCGCAGATTTTGCGAAAGCGCCAAAAACAACAAACAAAAAAGCTAGTGACGTCCAGAAATCCGGGTTAAAAACAGAAAAAAGAATGTCGAATTCAACAGTTTGATACAAGTAGATAAAAATAAAGATAGCCATAAGAATAAAACAATCACCAACCCTGTTGACAGCCACAGCCTTGTAAGCAGAAATATTTGCGTCCTGGCGAGCAAACCAAAAATTAATCAACAAGAAGGAAGCCAAACCGACCAATTCCCAGCCAAAAAACATTTGAAAAAAATTAGCCGAACCGACTAGCAATAGCATTGCAATCATAAAAAAACACAAATAGTTCATAAACCGGACAAAGGAAGCATCTTCTCCCATATAACCCATAGAAAAAATCTGAATAAAGAAAGATACAAGAGTAATAAGACAAAATATTGACAAAGTCAAGTAATCAAAATAGCTGTGCCAACTAATATTCAAAAAATTAATTTCAATTAGTTTTGCGATATTAAAGTAGTAAACCAAGTTAAAATTAGAATTCATCATAAACAACATTGCATCAAAAGAAAAACAAACTGAAAAAAAAGTTGAAAGAGTAACAGCCCACGCAGTGTAGAAACCGCCCATAAATCGACCGAAAAGGATACAATAAAGAAACATAAAAATTGGACCAAAAATAATTAGACTGTACATAAAAAAAATATAAACTAACCTTTTAGGGAACTCAAAGCATACGAATTAAGATCCAATCCCTGATTTGTAGCAAGAATTAGAATAGAAATAGCGACAGCTGATTCCGCGCCTACAACAGCCATAAGCAAAACTGCAAAAAACTCAACGAAAAAACTATCAAAATAGTTCGCTGTGATAACAAGAAGAGAAGAAACAGCAAGAGCGGAAAGTTCCAAGTAAATAAGTACCAAAAAGAAGTTATATCCAACGAAAAAAACGAAACTTAGTGACAAGAGGAGTATAAAAATATAAACAAAGTACAAAAATTGAATTTCCAATCCGATAGGCATATGTGAATATATTATTTGTAATTAAGAAAATTTTTAAAAATTTAGTGTTGAAAACGGTGGGTTCGCCAGGAATTGAACCCGGACCTTTGCGTTCGAAGCGCAACACTCTTCCATTTGAGCTACAAACCAAAAAAATGTGTAAATAGGATGAGGTCACGTGGAATCGAACCACGATCAACGGCTTAAAAGGCCGCTGCTTTGCCTTTAAGCTATGACCCCATCCAAAAAGTAAAATCCCCCACTGGGACAGGAGGACTCGAACCTCCGCATCATGGAGCCAAAATCCACCGCCTTACCAACTTGGCTATGTCCCACGGGCAGGAAAGGACTCGAACCCTCGACCGAAAAACAGTACCTCGGTTTTCAAAACCGGTGCCTTACCACTCAGCCACCTACCTAGCAGAGTAACAGTATTAATTTTTTTTTAACGAAATAGAATCAAAAATGCCATCATTAGGGCCAAGAGTCCAACAGCTTCTGTCAAAGCAAAACCCAAAATGGCGTAACGAAAAAGTTCATCACGCAAAAATGGATTACGTGACAAAGCAAGCAAAAAGCTACCAAATACAATACCAACACCTGCGCCTGCGCCTACAAGACCAATTGTGGCCAAACCTGCACCTACTAGTTTAAATGATTCGTTCATGAAATATAACTTAAAATTCTAAAAAAACTAAGAAAGAGAAGGTTGCAAAGAAAACTCATTCGAATTCTCTTTGTTAAAACCAATCTCATTTTCGAGAGCAATAATAAATGGCATTAGAATCCAAAAATAAAAAAAATAAAATCCGGTAGCTAGCTGGCCGATTTCAACATAAGGATACTTGGCAGTTTGGCTACCAATCCATCCCAAAACGACTGCGCAGTTAACAAACCACCAAAAAAAAAATCTTGATGCAGGTCGAAATTCCATAGAAGTCACGTAAGGCTGCTGAGTAACCGGGATTAGTCCCAAAGAAATAATAGATGCAAGCATCGCTACAACACCGTAAAGTTTATCAGGAATAGACCTAAGGATAGCATAAAAGGGCAAAAAATACCATTCAGGGACAATATGAGTTGGAGTTACAAGAGGATTGGCTGGAATATAATTATCTGGGTGACCCAATGTGTTTGGGTAGAAAAAAATAACAAAAGAAAGAGCGATAAAAAAAAGAATTACAGCGTAAATATCCTTAACGATATAGTAAGGGAAAAAAAAGTTATCGTCGATTCGCGGCTCAATACCCTGCGGATTATGGGAACCATGTTTGTGAAGCAAAAAAATATGAAACAGAACCAAAGCTAGGATAACAAATGGAAGAAGATAGTGAAGAGCATAAAATCTAGTTAGCGTAGGACCTCCAACTGAAAAACCACCCCAAATCCAAGTAACAATGTCCGTTCCAACAAAAGGAACTGCGCTAACCATATTTGTAATAACAGTTGCAGCCCAAAAACTTATTTGACCCCAAGGCAATACGTAACCCAAGAAAGCTGTCAAAATCATCAAAAGCAAAATAATTGAACCAATGTACCAAATGTGCTGCCTTGGTTTTACAAATGAACCGTAATACATACCACGCAAAACGTGAACGTAAACGGCAATAAAGAAAAAGGAAGCACCGTTCGCATGCGTATAACGTAGAAACCAACCGTTGTTAACATCTCGCATAATGTGCTCAACACTATTAAACGCCTCAGCCGTACTACCGTTATAGTGCATTGCCAAAAAAAGTCCAGTCAAAATTTGAATAAAAAGACAAAGGAATGCAAATACGCCAAAGTTCCAAAGATAACCCAAAAAAATTGGGGAACGATGCGTAATAAAAAATTTATCGATCAATATGAAAATACTGTTAGAGGACCAATAACGCATAGTTACTTCCTAAGTAGCTTAATTTGAGAAAACCCATCGAGTTTAGCTTGAATTTTTATCAAAAAAAAATTTCCAAACCGGTAATCCAAACTAAGCTTGTCTTGATATTGAATTCTTTGGTTAACATTAAAATAAATTTCTTCAATTTGGCGCAAGATAAGGGTATGGGTAAAAATTTGACGAACTGTAACCTTTTCGATTGAAAAAAAAGCTTTATCGAAATGATGAATGCTTCTGACCAAAAAAATAAAAAGATTTTTGTAATAAAGAGGTGAAATTTTTTTTGATTCAATCAAAATTTTATTAGCTGCGCGCAGCGAGAAAAGAAGCTCTTCAGTATCCCGTGGGGTAGAAAATTTTTTGTAAGAATAGAAAGTAAGGCGGTCGAGTACTCTCCTTAGAGTCATAAAAAAGTAATTATCCCATTTGATAAAAATTTTTGGAATGATGCGCGGTTGGGTAAAATCAGGATATCTAACAGTTTCAAAAATTAGCTTTTGAACTTTAAAATCTTCGTCAGCCGAAATTGTATCCTTGTGTTCCGGATCGATAGAATTCAACCAAAGTTTCAAAAAAAGAAAGGGATAAAGGTATTCCAAAGCCTTTTTTGAAGGGATAGAATTGTAAAAATCATACTCCTCATCATTCATAGACCGAAACTGATTATCGAAACTTCTAAAACTTTTATTTTTTGAAATAAATTCGATAAAACTAATTTGAGAGTAACCATCCGAATGATTCATAAAATCACGAACAAAAATAGGAAAATGATCTCGTTCAAAATTATCATAGTAATCATGATCCGTCGATTCCGCAAAGGGAGAAAAAAGTTTTTGGGGATAATGGTTAATGAATTTTCTATGACTTTGGATACTATAGGCATGATTGCCAGGTATCTTAGGAAAAACCAAACCAGACATAGCTATGGAGGGCGCAGGAATATGGAAATTAGCGGTACTGCTTAGGGAAAGCTCCAAAAGACGAAGTCTGAAAACACGCTTACTGTGCAAAAGTATCGCATTAACATTTTGTGTAAAAGGAAAACGTGTGAAGGGTTTTTTTTTTGAATGAACTACGTGACTAATGTTGGGCCAAAGTTGAAACTTGTAATAGTATTTAGGAAGATAAATACAAGTTTCGATGGAGGAAGGGGGCAGAAAATAGGCCGAGTAATTTGTAAACTCAAATTTATCGAAGTAAACATTTGGTCTGATCTCAAAAATATAAAAAACAAAAAAGATTGAAAAAAAGATAAAAAAGATAAAAAAGATAAAAAGATTTGAGAATCCCGTAAAATAATAAATAAAGGGAAGTGTAAAAACATAAAAAAAAATAGTACTGCCGGTAACAAAGTAAACTTTATGCGAAAAAAACGAGCGAATAATTTGATATTGGGAAAAAATGAAAATCAAAAATGCTGGTATAAAAACCCCCAAAATAATCTGAAAAAAGCTAAAGTACACTCCCTCAAAACTCGAAAAAATTTGATTAGAAAAAAAAATTCGAGCGATCGGAAAATAGAGGTAGACATTCTCCAATATGTATTCCGTAAGATAAAAATAATAATAAAAGTAGTAATACGTAAACAGTGCAGAATGCGCCTGCTCTCGAGTAACAAGCGCATAAATGTATTGAAAAGCTGTTGTTAGCAAATTAAAAGCTTTTGTGGGCCCGTAAATATGCAAAAATTGGTCCCAATCTTGTGGTGGGAGTCGTCTTACGGAAAAGGGATCCTTATACTCCTTAAAAGAAGATTTCATATGGCGAGAATAGGGACCATTTTCCGTGGATTTAGAGTTTACCCATTTTGAGACTAGGTAGGATTTTTCTTTAAACAGATCAACTCCTCGAAACATTGCTTTTTTATAAGCCTCAGAACCATAGTGATCAGGCTCAGCAAACTTAGTCAAAAGCTGAAAATCTTTATCGGAAAAGGTATTACCCGATCTATGAAACTTATCCTTATTAAAACTACCCATTTCTGGTGAAAAACTTGGATAAACCGTTTTGGGTGTAGTTTCAAGTGGTGGAATTCCGGTATCAATAGTAGTATAACGAGATATTTTTTTTCTTCTAAACTTGGTCATTATGGGGTATATATGTTTTTAAATTTTTTATATGGATAATTTAACTAGCATTTCTTAGGTACCAATCAACAAAAATCTCCGGTTTAACAGCGTACAGGGAAATTGGCATAAATCCATGCTCAACACCACAGAGTTCGCTACATTGACCGTAATAAACACCTTGGAGTGGGATATACAAGTAAAATTGATTTAGACGGCCCGGCACAGCATCCATTTTGACACCCAAAGACGGAACGGCCCAGCTGTGTAGAACATCAGCAGCTGTAACAACTACTCGAATTTGGGTTTCAATTGGGAGAACAACTGGCTTGTCTACCTGCAAAAGCCTTTTTTGGCCCATGGTCAACTCAGCGTCAGGAACACGATAGGAATCAATCATGACCGATTTATCAGCAAAGGAACCGTAGACAGATTTATCCAGTTTATCGGTGTATTCATAAGACCAATACCACTGATGTCCAACAACCTTAATAGTCATAACAGGTTCAGCCAATGGCGACTCAATAGCGTAAAGTAGCAACAAGGCCGGCAAGGCAATAAAAAAAATAATAAGACTTGGAATAATTGTCCACCAAAACTCCAAAGTTTCATTGTGTGTAACATGCGAAAACTTTAGCAATTCATCACGCATCTCAATATCAATAGCAGAGGGATTAATAACCTGCTTATAGTAAAATTGCCAAACAATAGCAAATGTAGCCCAAAAAACAAAAATAACAACAAGAGTTAGATAGTAAAATGCTGCAAAGTAAACATCAACAAAGTACATCATGTAGTAACCCAATGGCTCAGAAAAATGAACATTAAAAAGATGAAAAAAAAATTCGTAAACGGCAAAAATAAAGTTCAAAAACATAATTTATAAAGACAAAAGTGCTGTGACTGCAACGGTAACAAAAAAAAGCAAAACACCAATAATTAGAATGTAAGCTGCGTTCATAGTATAAAATGTAGAAAGAAACATATGGTCTTTCGAGTAGTAATTGTAGTTAAACGCCGGCCAATCAAAATAAATAAAATTAGAGTTAAGTTGAAAATAATATGTATGGAGAAAAACAAAACCAAAAACCAAAAAAAGCAAAACGGGCAAGTAAAGATAAAACTTCAAGGGCTGCGGTTTAATTGCGTTTTTCAGGTTCAACAACATAACACAAAAAATAAACAACATGGCAACAGCACCGACATAAACAATAAAAAGTATTATGGAGACGTAAGTTGAGCCGATAATATAGTAAATAAGCCCTGTTGACAAAAATGTCAAAATTATAAAATAAACCGCGCTATGAGCAGAAAAGGACGCCATAGAAAATACGGAAAAAATCAAAGCCAAAAAAGCAATAAAAAGTGTTAGAAACATAAATTTTATTAATTAAAAAGTTCAGCGTTAGGGCCGATAAAAAATCGTTTTATCCAATACGTTAATAATACACGAAAAAAAACTAAAAACCTTACGATTTATACATATTTTTCTGTAAAATTGATAAAAAAAATTAACAAGTTTAATTGCAAAAGTATTCTCGCTTATTTGAATTCAGCAATTATTACGTTTACGCGTAGCTTACCAGCGATGCTAAAAACAACTGGGACACAATTGGCGTACTCTATTTCGATCCTCTCGTACTAGAATAAAACTTTGCTCTAAACTAAAAAAAAGCAGTAGATAGGAACCGAACTGTCTCACGACGTTCTAAACCCAGCTCGCGTACCGCTTTAATCGGCGAACAGCCAAACCCTTGGGACCGCCTACAGCCCCAGGATGCGATGGGCCGACATCGAGGTGCCAAACGATTCCGTCGATAAGGGCTCTTAAGAATCATTAGCCTGTTATCCCTGGCGTACCTTTTATCCGATAAGCGATAGCCTTTCCACTCAGAGCTACCGGATCATTACGACCGACAATTAAGTCCCTGATAAACCTATCCGTTTATCAGTCAGGCAAGCATTGCCGTTACGCTTATCTTAAAACAAGTTTTAAGAAGCTTACCTTCGTGCGCCTCCGTTACAATTTAGGAGGCGGCCACCCCAGCCAAACTACCACTCATACGTTTTCATGTAATTAGTCATAAAACTTCAAATTTAGTACTATTTCAGGAACGCTTCAGTATAGGACCAAAATCCCAACGTCTTAAGCTAATACTTATGCTACGTAATAAAAGCGTTACAACAACAAAAAATTGCAGTGAAGGTGCACAGGGTCTTCCCGTCTTGCTGCTAAAACTTCGCATCTGCACGAAGAATTCAATTTCACCGAACTAGTCTTGGAGACAGCGGGGCAGTCGTTATAC
>JANMGN010000405.1:0-2132 GCA_031374645.1 Chitinophagales bacterium
GAAGTGCAGCTACGGGTTTTCTCTCACAAGCTGTCGAACATGGTCTAGTAGGAGGTTTCTTTTCTTATGCACAGGGAGGCACTTTCAAAAGTGGTTTTATAAGTGGCGCATTTAGTTCGGTAGTTAGTAGTGGTATAGCAACTTTAAATCTGTCCAAAGGAGTTTATGTAGCAGCTACTTTAGCGGCTGGAGGTCTCACAGGCGGTTTCAGTAGTCGCCTCTCAGGTGGTACTTTTGTAGATGGTGCAAGGAATGGTATTATTACGGCTGGGCTGAATCATGGGCTGCATAGTTTGGCGGATGAGATATACGATGGCGGAATTAGGGACATAGACCTTCCTGATCCAACTAAAGTAGGACAAAAAATGCACATAGTAGCTGAATTTGGTGCAAATGAAAAGTCAAATGAGAGCAAATATTTTAATTTTACAGCTGAGAAGTCTAACGAAGGATTGAAATGGAAATTAACGGATTCAGGGACAAATGTTGGCAATACAATGACTGTTATGGATAATAAAATTGATAGTTGGCAAGAAGTAATAGTTCCTAACAACGATAAATCTTATAATTTCACTTATGTATCACAATCAGATTATGGATTTGGTATTAATTTTAGAGCTAATTATCATGGTAATCTATATTATAACTTTAATCAAAACCATTTTTCAGCAGGTAGTCTTCATCGTTACACTCCAACGTTTTTAGGAATAGATTTGATTAAGGCAACACCATATATAAATTTAACCTCTTACAATCATCCTTATAAAGGTTATCTAAGAAAACCGTAAAAATTAAAACTATGAGAAAAATACTTATTATCACTTTAATTTCTTTTTTTTCGTGTAAAAAAGAAGAAAAAAGAAACAAAGAGGACATAGATATTCAGCAACTTATTGATAATTCAATTTATCATTTTGAAAATGAATATAGAGATACTACTTATATTCCTTCACAAGAAGATTCTTTGACTTATTTCTGCTTTGGTGGATGTAACTCAACTAAAAGAGAGTTAATAAATCCTAACCTGATAGAAGAATTAGCGTCAAGAGATTTATACTATTATATAACATGTAAAATAGGTAATGAATGTTATGAATCTATAGGAAAGCATATTAGTCACAAAGATAACAGTATAATCCAAGAAACTAATTTTCGAGATAGTATAATTAGTGAGTATGATAAAAAAATGGAAGTTAAAATTAAAGGAGTTGAAAAGACTGTCAATGTAGAAATACGTAACCTCAAAATAAAAATAGAAGTAAAAGATAGTCTTTTCCGACGGATACAATTATACAGTATCAGAGATAAAGATATTTTTCTGATGTTATATTTTTTACATGTAAATTAGTAGTAAGAACTGGCTATTTAATTATTCTAAAATGAAAATGGTTAAACACCTTACTTGCTAACAGTTACCGCAACACACAAAACACCACAAACCGCTGTACCTAAAAATATAGCGGTTTGCTTTTTGTAAAAGAAAAACTACAAAATTGCATAGCAATGACCGATATGGTAGCCTATGAATTTATTCATGGGCTTTAGATGAAAAAAACAAGTGCACAGATATCGAAACATTAAAGATTGGTCTTACGTAGGATTACCAGGAAGACCACGTTGGTTATATCGAGGTTACACAGGACACGAGCATTTAGAGCAACAAGATTTAGATACAGGCTTCTTCGAGCTTATCAATATGAATGGGCGTTTATACGACCCTATCAATGGAAGAATGTTAAGCCCTGATAACTTGATACACGATGATGCAGGCACACAAGGTTATAATAGATACAGTTATGCACACAATAATCCACTGAAATTTACTGACCCTGATGGCAACGACCCAATAATAGCAGCTATGGCAATTGGCGCAGGGATTGGCGTAATAATGAATGGTATTGGCAACTTACAAAATCAGCAAAATTTTTGGTATGGAGCTGGAAGTGCTGCTTTGATGGGTGCCGCACAAGGCGCAAGTTCATTCGGAATCGGAAGTGCAGCTACGGGTTTTCTCTCACAAGCTGTCGAACATGGTCTAGTAGGAGGTTTCTTTTCTTATGCACAGGGAGGCACTTTCAAAAGTGGTTTTATAAGTGGCGCATTTAGTTCGGTAGTTAGTAGTGGTATAGCAA
>JANMGN010000416.1:0-6055 GCA_031374645.1 Chitinophagales bacterium
ATTAGCATTTTTAGAAAATTTTCCTAATCTGACAAAGTTAAATTTAGAGTATAACCCCTTTAAATATATACCAAATGAAGTACTTGGTCAGTTAAATCCCAATACGATTTATAGCAACTGCCTACCCGACCTCAAAAATTACCTACTTGATTGCGAAAAAGGAAAATCCAAAAACAATGAAGTCAAAATTATTTTTATAGGCAATGGCAGCGTAGGGAAAACGCAGGTCGCAAAGCGATTGCAGCAAGGTAGGAACTATGTTTTTGATAAAAATCACAACTCTACGCATGGCATTAGCATTTTGGAAAAACGCTTTGACTACAAAATAGACGGCAAAAATGAAGTGCAAGCCAATCTTTGGGATTTTGGCGGACAAGATATTTATCACGCTACGCATCGCTTGTTTATGCAGACGAAGGCGTTGTTTGTATTGGTTTGGGATTGGGAAAATGAAAAAGAGCCGTTTCATTATCACGATGGCAAGGCGTACAAAAATGAAAAATTGTTGTATTGGTTAGAGTATGCAAAAGCCTTTGGGCAAGGTAGCCCGATTTTGGTATTGCAAAATAAAATAGACTGTTCGGAAGATAGACGTTTGCTGTCTAAATATGCAACAGAACTCAAATCAAACTACCCAATTATTGATTTTATTCCGTTGAGTGCTAAAACGGGCGAAGGCTTTACAGTCCTTGAACATTGTATCAATCAGGCGTTTCAAAGCCATGAAACTTTGCAAAAAGCCTTTGTGCAAGAGTTGCCAATGTCTTGGATAGCGACAAGACAAGCAATTAGGGAATTACAGCAAAAAGGCGTAAAAGAAATAGACAAGGCACATTTTGCTACGATTTGTAGTGATTGTAAGGCAGGTGCAACATCAAGCGGAACGATTTTGAGTTTTTTGCATCAAGTCGGCGTGTTGTATTATCGGGAAGGTTATTTTTCTGACCGCATCATCGTCAATCAAGCCTGGGCAATTGATGCAGTGTATCAGATTTTGGATAGAAGCAGTCATTATTACGAAATTTTGGCGCATCAACAAGGTCAATTGGCGTATCAAGATTTGTGTGACTTATGGAAAAACAATCACGACGGAGAAAGGGAATTGTTTATTGATTTTATGTTGAGTTGTGAGCTTTGTTTTGAAACGACTGAAAATAAAGAATACGATACAAAATTAACAGAACGAACTTTTGTTGTGCCGCAATTATTGCCCGCTGAAAAGCCACAGGAGATTGATTTTTTGAGTGAAGAAATCTATCACTTGACGCAACAAACGGAAGTGCATTATGCTTTTTTGCCACAAGTTTTTATACAGCGTTTCATTGTGAAAGCAAACAAATTGGCGACCGTAGAAACGATGTGGCAACAAGGTATTTTGTTGAATTACAAGGCTGCTTACACCTTAGTAGAAGCCGATTATGAACAAAAAATAATCCGCATCACAAGCAATGTTGGGGCAGAAAAATTCGTTAAAGACATCAAAATAGTCTTAGAAAACATTGCCAACGAAGGCAAAATGAATTTCAAACAAGAAGATAATGCCCTGAAAATCATGGCATTGTGGGAAAAATATTTGAAACCAAAACAAGAAATGGCAGCAACAGAAACTCCGCAAAGCATTACTATCAATAAAACCATCAATGTAACGCCAGGTTTTAAAGGAACGATTAGCAATGTGATTGATACGAGCGACCTCAGTAGCATGGTGACTATCGCAAAATCGGAAGACCCAAGCAGCAAAAAAATATTTTTCTCCTACGCATGGGGCGATAATCAAGAAACAGGCGAAAGCCGAGAAAAAATTGTCAATGAATTGTACGATTCCTTGAAAAATGATGGTTTTGAGGTCGTGAGAGATAAAAAGGATTTAGGGTATAGAGGTGTAATTAGCGATTTTATGAAAAATGAAATAGGGAGAGGTAATTTTATTGTTATAGTTATCAGCGATAAGTATTTGAAATCGTCAAATTGTATGTTTGAAATTTTAGAAATTTATCGCCGTTCTAATTCTGATAGTCAAGAGTTTATCTCTAAAATTTATCCAATTATTTTAGGAGACGTAGATATTTATGACCCAGTAAAAATGATAAAGTACATCAAATATTGGAAAGATAAAAAAGAGGAACTTACTATTGCCATTAATGACGTTGGAATAGATTTAGCAGCAGAAATTATAGGCTCTGATTTCAAAAATTACAACGATATTTGCAATAACATAGGTCTTATCGGCACAATTCTGAAAGATATTAACACCTTAAATCCCAAGATTTTATCCGAAAATAATTTCAAAATCATCAAAGCAGATTTGAAAAAATAATACTTTACAATAAATAATAAAAAATTAGAATATGGCAATACTTACTGTCGAAACGACCATTAAAGCTCCTGTAAAAAAAATTTGGGAACTTTGGACACATCCGAAGCACATCAAAAATTGGTATTTCGCTTCCGACGATTGGCACGCACCTTTTGCTGAAAATAACGTTTGTGTCAAAGGTTTTTTTAAAACGACGATGTCTGCAAAGGACGGCTCTGCAAGTTTTGATTTCGAAGGTGTTTATACCTTGGTAGAAAAATATGAAGCGATACATTATTCGATAGAAGGCGATGGTCGGAATGTAATTGTTCTCTTTTTGGATAATGGTACATCAACGACCGTCGTAGAAAGTTTTGAATCCGAAAATGAAAATCCTATTGCTATGCAAAAACAAGGTTGGCAAGCCATTTTGAATAATTTTAAGCGTTATGCTGAAGCACAATAATCGGATTTTATGATAAAAAAATGCTCCTAAAACATAGTCTTAGGAGCATTTTTACAAATAAAAATTACGAAAACTTTGCAATCTGGCTTTCTAAAATAGCCAAACCTCTTTTCAAATCAGCATCTTTAATGACCAAAGGGCAAAGCGCACGAATAACGTTGCCGTGCGTACCTGCACTGATAATGATAAGTCCGTTTTCTGCACAGCCTTTCACGATGTTCGCTACGATTTCAGCATTAGGTTTCCAAGGGTCGTTGTCGTGAACAAACTCCATTGCCATCATTGCGCCTAAGCCTCGAACATGACCAATCGTTTTGTATTTCTTGCCCATTTCCTTGAAACTTTTGCTAATGGTTTTGCCTATTTTTTCGCCTAACTTATTGATGTCTATTTTTTCCATATAGTTCAAAGTTGCTAAAGATGCAGCACAACAAACAGGATTTCCGAGATAAGTACCACCCAAAGTACCAGGTTTTGCCTTATCCATAATGTCTGCTTTGCCCATCACGCAGCCAATCGGCATACCACTTCCCATTGCTTTTGCCCAAGTAGATATATCAGGTTCGACGCCATAATGCTCGTAAGCTGCCCATTTTCCAGTACGCCCAAAACCAGTTTGTACTTCATCGAGTATCAACATCATGCCTTTTTCGGTACAAATCTCTCGTAGTGCTTGTAAATAACGCTTCGGAACGACATTAAAACCGCCTTCGCCTTGTACGACTTCTATAATTGCTGCCGCCATGCTTCCGCCATCAGCATACGTCAAAAAGAAATCTTTTAACTTTTGGATTTCTTTATCCAAGTATTTTTCCTCAGAAAGCCCTTGCCCATAACGGAAATAATTGGGAAAATCTATACGATACAATTCGCCTGCAAAAGGACCACAACCGTATTTGTTGCCGACCTTAGCTGTCAAGGACATTGCCATCATCGAGCGACCGTGAAATGCACCTGTGAAACACAAAATACCTTGTTTCCCAGTCGCTTGTCGAGCTATTTTTATTGCATTTTCTACAGCTTCTGCACCAGAGTTGGTAAGCATTACTTTGGTATGTTCGCCGTGCGGCAAAATAGAAACGAGTTTTTCTGCCAAATCAATATACCCATCATACATGGCTACATTAAAGCACGTATGCATCATTTTTGCAGCTTGTTCTTGCACCGCTTTCACGACAGGCGCAGGACAGTGACCAGCATTTAGCACACCAATTCCTGCTGCAAAATCTATCATTTCACGACCATCGAGGTCAGTAATTATTGCGCCCTTTGCGCTTACTGCCGTAGCTGGATTAAAAATACCTATGGCATTCGGAACGACCTTGCGGCGACGCTCCATCAAAGTTTCTTGCTTTGTCATTTTTTGTCAAATTTTTTGCAAATATACATCTTTTTTATTTTTTTTACAAAAAAATACCACTACCGAGTTGTATGCTTGATAGTGGTATTTTAAATTTAAAAAAAATGTCAATTATTCCGATATTTTATCTATTCAGCGTCACATCGCCTTTCAAGATTTTTGTTCGTCCGTCTATAAATTCGACTTCACAATTCCAAACAAATACGCCAGGGTTCATCGGGTTTCCTCTAAATGAACCGTCCCAACCTTTTGTAATATCGCCTGCTTTGATGTCAAATTCTTCAAAAACGCTATCGCCCCATCTGTCTACAACTTTAAACCATTTGATGCGAAGGATTAGGCTCGGGTCACCAAAAGCGATAAATCTATCGTTTATGTTGTCATTATTTGGGCTAAATTGGTTTGGAACATACACGCCAATCGTTCTATCTACTTCTACGGTCGTAAAAGTAAATGCTTCACAACCATTTTCATTTACGACTTTTACAGTCAAATAAAGACTTCTTAAAGGCATTTTTATCGTCGGAGTTAAACAATCTTTACAGCTCAAAATACTGTCTGGCGACCAAACAATACTTTTTACAAGTGGAATACTTGGATTTACAGTCAATTGCAATTCTGCATCTTCTCCAATTTTTACTTTCGTAGCGTTTTTGAGTTCCAAAGAAAGGGTTAGTTTTTCTGGGTCAATTAGGCTTACAGAACTGCTGTCTTCACAGCCTTTTGCATCTTGAACGACCACTTTGTAATCGCCAGCTTTCAAACCTTTATAAGTAATCGCAGAAGAAAATGATTTTCCTCCGTTGATAGAGTAACTAAACGGAGGTGTTCCGCCTGTAATTTTTTGGAAAACGATACCACCTTTATCGCCAAAACACGCTGGATTTTGTGGCACTACTTCGAGCAACGCAGGTTTCAAACTTTGTACATCTACTGAGGACGTTGCACTACAACCATTTTCGGTATTTGTGACCAAAATCGTGTAAGTCGATTGTGCTGTTACTTTCGGATTAATCGTATTTGCACCACTTTCTATCAATCCACCTGACCATTTGTAGGTGTATTTTGCGCCTTGACTTGAGTTATTTGCATTTAAAATCACATAACCTTTTGCACAATCTATCACGTCACTTGCACCTGCGTCAGCCGTAGGATTTACGATGTCTTGTGTCACAATTACTACTTCTTTTTTATCACACTGATTGCTACTATTGTTCACATTTAAGTAATAAGTACCTGGTTGTGAGGTGTTTAGCGTTGCATCTGTACCTAAATCTGTGCCTGCTGCATTTGTCCAAGTATAGCTGTAATTTGCGCCTGTATCAGAACCTTTACTATCTAATACAATACTTTTGCGCTCACAAGTCAATGTTTGTGGTGTTGAAATAACGGCTTTCGGTGCGCCTAAAAAAGTCACTTCCATATCGTCATTCGCCGTACAACCATTGAATTTATTGGTAACCAATAAATTATACGTACCTGCTGTTTTTACACTTACTTTTGCTTTGTCAGCATTAGCAACTATTGTTCCTACGGTCGTTGTCCAGAGGTAATTCAGCGGTTGTTTTGCAGTTGCTGTCCCTTGTATGTCTATCGTAGGATTTTTACAATTCAACTCAATATTTGCACCAGCGTTTACCGTAGGTTTTTCGGTATCTTGATAAACGGTTGCGTTCACTTTTGAAACACATTTATTTTTATCATCTGTAACAATTACGAGATAAGTACCAGCTTTGTCAGCCTCCACGCTTTGTTTGGTTTTATCTGTCAAAATACCTATTCCTGACCAGTTGTATTGTGCGACACCAGTGACTGTTGCGTTTGCTAATAAATTGATTTTCAGCGCTTTACAAGTCAAAGTGTCAGGTTTTACCAAATTAATAATCGGTAGTGTTTTATTGGTTTTTATCACTACTGAATTGTCATCTTTACA
>JANMGN010000419.1:0-2402 GCA_031374645.1 Chitinophagales bacterium
AAAATATTTTTAGACCAATTTTATACTCAAAATTTGAATAATTATGATATTTGTGCTAACTTGCGTATCGTTTTAACAAAACCTTTATTGCCATGCATAAAAAAATATACATAACAACAATTTTTTTTTTAGTAAACCAACTACTTTTTGCTCAGTCGTTTAAATCCCCTACTTATTACAAAGAAACGTTTACAAACGGAACTTCAAAGTGGACATTCAAAAGTGCCAACAATTTCAAATGGACTTTGACAAGCAAAGGTCCTCTCACGAGCATAAACTTTCCAGTCGGTACGGTTGATCCTCCTTTGAAAACCAACGATAACGTTTGGATGGTTTTTGATGCTTTCCAATTAGGAAAAGCCACTGTACCATTAGATGCTAAACTCTTTTCGCCTCGTTATGATTGTAGCGAATTTAAAGAAATTTACCTACAATTCAATACACTTTTTCGCAGAAATGATGCAGGAGAGGAACTATATATTGGTGTGAGCACCGATTCTTTAAAGTATGAATACAAGAAAGTTTTTACTGAAGTAGAAGAAGGACGTTTTTGTGACGGAAAATCGACGTTTTTAAAAACCCAAAATCCTTTTATTTTTACCCAAAAATTAGATGCCAAATATGCCAATAAACCCAAAATATGGATTTCTTTTCATTACAAATACCCTTTTGTAAACGATGACGGAGGAAATTACAGCTGGCAAATAGACGATATTGAGCTGATTGACCACGACCCAACACCACTGTGCGACTTTCAGATAAAAGATGATTTTTTTGTCTTGCCACCTTTTGCAAAAATTCCTATGAGCCAACTTGATTCTATTCCCTTTGGAATGGACGTTTTCAATAACAGCCACGAAAATAAAGAAAACACCATATTGGGTATAGAAATTGTGAATGTAGCGACTAAAAAAATTATTTTTAAACAAGAAAAAAATATCGAACTCCTAAAACAACAAGATACACTGACTAATTTTTGTTTTCCCAAAAAGTTTCTTCCCGAAGCCGAAATAGCTACTTATCGTGGTACTTATTATATAAAAAGTGCTTGCAATGACGAACGCCCAAGGGACAATTCCTTTTCTTTTGTGTTTGAAGTAAGCGAAAATTCTTTTCAAAAAGAAAGAGGAAAAGGAACACGCAGAGTAAGTCCAAACGATGATGAGAATAGCAAAGATTGGAGCTATGGCAACCATTTTTACATCAAAAAAGGTAAAAATATGGAAGCAAAATCCATTTCATTTAGCATAGATAACAATACAAACAATGGCGAAGACATACAAAACGATTCGCTGAGTGCCTCGCTTTATGCTTGGAAAAATGACAATGAAAACAATGAAGCCGAGCCAAATGAGCTAAAATTGGTTGGAAGAACTACAAATGTCGTGTCAGGAACAACCAAAGAGTTCACTTTTAATCTAAAACCTACATTAAAAAATGCTAAAAAAGTATTACTCGAAGACGAAACAGATTACCTCGCCGTTGTCGAATATCAAAATATGAACAACTCTGAGCAAACTATGATTATGGTCGCTAATGATACGCTTTTTTACGATGCAGCCTTTTTAACAAGCAAAAAGAATGAACATATTTTATACAACAATGTTTTAAAAATAGGTTATGAGAAAAACTTTTCAACCACAGGTTTTGATAGTCCTATGACACCACTTGTCCGATTAAATATAGCGCAATCTTCGGTCGGTACAGAAGACAATCAAGCTAATTTGGAACAAAACATTCGTATTTTCCCCAATCCTACAAACGATTTTATTTTTATACAAAATACTGATAATCAATTTTTTATAGAAAAAATAATCATAAAAAATGTATTAAACCAGCATATAGCTTATTTTGAAAATGAAAATAAAATAAACATTTCTTTTCTAAATAAAGGCGTTTATATATTTGAAATACGAACTAATAAAGGTACTTTTGCGAAAAAAATTATAAAAAATTAGTTTTACTTTAATGAAAAAAAACATTTTTTTTGCTTTGTTATTAGTTGCCAATTGCTGCACAGCGCAATCTTATAATACAGCAGGCGGTATCCGCTTAGGAACAGATTTGGGACTAACTTTTCAACAATATATCGCAGACAGTTGGACAGCCGAACTCATACTAAGCACTACTGCAAAAGCACTTAATAGAGAATCTGGCGTTTCCCTTTTAGGCGAAAAACACAAAAGTCTTTTTGGGCGTTCGCTCAATGCTTACTTAGGTTTGGGTCTTTACAAAGGTTTTGTAGAAAATACCAATTTGAACATTGGTGTAAGAAACCCACTTGGAATTACGGGTGTTGGAGGCTTAGAATTATCTCGTGGCGATTACAATTTTTCCTTGGATTATCGTCCGCAGCTAAATCTAAACGCTGGAACAAATCAGAATATTTATACCGCAAACAC
>JANMGN010000362.1:0-3566 GCA_031374645.1 Chitinophagales bacterium
GGAACAAGCACTTTTATTTCAGGTGTATCACCGCTTTTAGAAATACAAATTATAACGTCATTGGTTTGTATCATGCCCAAGTCGCCGTGAATAGCGTCGGCAGCGTGCATAAAAAGGGAAGGTGTACCCGTGGAGTTCATCGTAGCGACAATTTTTTGAGCTACAATCGCACTTTTTCCGATTCCAGTAACAACCAAACGTCCTTTTCCGTTATAAATACTTTCTACGGCTCGAACAAAGCTATCTCCAAGGTTATTTTTGAGCGCAACCAATGCTTCGAGTTCAATATCTAAGGTTGCTTTTGCAGTTTCTAATATCATTTAATTAGGCGTATAGAAATGAACGACAATTTTTTTGTCGTTGTAAAAATAATATAAGTAACTGACTAAAAGGAAGTTACTTATGTTATTTTTACAACGACTTCCTTTAAAAAAAATTCGATTATTTTAGCCCAGCTATTTATGTATCAAAATTAAGTGCAAAGTTATACTTTTTTTGTGTTTTAGAGAAAAAAGCGTTATTTTTGTAGAAAATTTGTATTGTGATAATTTATATATGCATATTCCAATCATTTCAAAAACCATGAATAGTCCTAAAATCATATTTTTATTCCTTCTATTGGTTCTGCCATCTTATATTTTTGCTCAAAAAGAAAATACTATTTTTTCAGATAAAAAGGAATACGAAAAAGAAACAGAAGCCTTGCCCGCAGAGCATTTTTATCAACAACGTGCCTATCCTGACGAACAACTTGATTTGAAAGCCTATCTCAACGCTTTCCAAAAAGCAAGTCTGCAAGACGAAGCGAGAAGTGGTGCGCAAACTGGCTTTGAGCTTCCTTGGACGCTACATGGCCCAACCAATATTCGGGGCAGGGTAAACACTATCGCTATTCATCCTACTAATCCTGATATTGCGCTTATTGGCTTTGCAACGGGCGGTATTTGGCGCACTATCAATAATGGAACGACTTGGTTGCCTGTTTTTGATAAGCAAACTGTTACAGCTATTGGCGATATTGCTTTTTCGCCCAGCGACCCAAATATTGTATATGCTGGTACAGGCGACCCCAATATTACTGGTTATCCTTTTATCGGAAATGGTGTTTATAAAAGTACAAATGCAGGCGTAACTTGGCAAAATATTGGTTTGGCAGAAACACGCGTAATTTCCAAAATTGTAGTACACCCGACCGACCCAAACATTGTTTATGTAGGCGCAATGGGCTTGCCTTTTGAGCGAAATGAGCATCGTGGTTTGTATAAAACTACATCAGGCGGTGGCTCTTGGGCAAAAATTTATTATTTTAGCGACCAAGCTGGCGTGATAGATATAGCTATGAATCCACAAAATCCGCAACAGCTTTTCGTAGCAGGTTGGGACAGGATTCGCAACAATAAAGAATCAATTATTAGTGGTCCAAATTCCAGAGTAGTAAGAACAAATGATGGTGGGAATCTATGGACTACTCAGTTCATTGGGCTTCCAATTACCAACAATGGGCGTATTGGATTGTCTTTTTCTCCTGCCAGTTCGGGTACAGTTTATGCGATGTACTCTGACGACAATGCCAATATGAAAGGTATTTATAAAACCTTAAATGGAGGCACAAGTTGGAAAAGTATCGTAACCAATACTAATTTTATGCAGCAAGTAATGGGCGGTATGGCTTGGTATTTTGGTAAAATACACGTTACAGCAAGCGAAATATATGTACTCGGTGTGGACTTGTGGCGAAGCAAAGATGATGGCATACTTTGGGATAACTTGTCGGAAGGCACAGACGCTCACGTGGACATGCACGATATTATATTGCGAGGAAATTCGATTTATTTGGGTAGCGATGGTGGTGTTTTTAAAAGCAATGACGATGGCATTTCTTGGCAAAATTTTGAACAAATACCTTCTACGGCGTTTTATAAAGTAACCACAAATCCTTTTCAAAAAGGAATTTATTATGGAGGCGCACAAGATCATGGAACGCTCGTAGGCAATAAAACAGATATTTCAAATTGGAAAAACATACAGAGTGGTGATGGTTTCAGAGCTTCATTTACGCCTGAAAATTCTAAAAGAATTTTTACAGAAACTCAAATGGGAAACCTTTGGATTTCAAAAGATAGTGCTAAAACATTTCAATTGGCGACTTTTGGTATAAGTGGTTCAGATAGAACAGCTTGGGATACACCTTATTTTGTCAGTAAAATAAACTCAAATAGTATGTTTATTGGTACCAATAAAGTATATAAAAATCACAATTTAGACAATCCTTTGTGGACTGTAATGAGTACAGATTTGACGAATGGAAATATTTTTGGGCCACAATTTCACGTGATTACTTGTTTGGACGAATCTAAACAAGATTCTAATAGACTGTACACTGGTACTTCTGATGGAAAACTTTGGACTAATTTGACAACTCCGACAACTTGGCAAGATATTAGTCTGGGCTTGCCAAATCGTTACGTAACGAGTGTTCATACTTCGCCAAGTGATAGTAATACGGTCTTTGTAACACATTCTGGCTATAAAGATAATGTATTTACGCCTCATATTCATAAGTCTATAAATAATGGGACGAAATGGACAGCTGTCAGTGGAAATTTACCACTTTTAGCTGTAAATGACTTGTTTGTGTTGCCAAATCATGCTGATTCTGTCCTGTTTGCAGCAACTGATGCTGGTATCTATGCGACTAAAAATAGTGGTGTTTTTTGGCAACGTTTAGGAAATAATATGCCTTATGTTCCTATTTACGATGTAGAATGGGACGAGCCGAATAACTTATTGGTTGCAGCAACTCACGGTAGAGCGATAATGACTTACCCTATAGATTCTGTAACTTACAATCCGCCGCCGCCGCCACTTTTATTGAGTATTTCTGGCAAAATAAATACTTTTGTTACCGACAAAAATATTAAAAATGTCAGCATAAGTGCTTTTTTTGAAAATAAAACAATCGTGACAAAAACAGATAGTTTGGGTATATTTAAGTTTGAAAATAAAATCAAACAAGGCTCAACAGTAGTTATCACGCCTACAAAAATAGAAAAAGGTGCTAACGGACTTTCTACATCAGATTTGTTAGAGATGCAAAAACATATTTTGGCAACTAAAAAGATGATTAATTCTACCAGTATCATTGCTGCCGATGCAAATAGAAGCGGCACGATTTCTACGGCTGATATTATTATGACAAGAAAAATTATTTTAGGTTTGCAAGATACTTTTCCAAGCGGTATTTCTTGGCGTTTCGTACCTAAAAATTATATATTTCCTGATTTTGCAAACCCATTTTCGCCTCCTTTTCCTGAAAGCGTTACGATAAATGCCTTGGATAGTAGCCGTACAGATATTAATTTTACAGGTATCAGAATAGGAGATACCAACGAATCTGCAAAAACAGATTTATTTATTCCTACAAACACCAGCAATAAGAAAAATGATGCTGTGATTAAGAAAAATAAGGTTTTGGAGAAAAATTAAGAAAACTGTAATTATTTTACACGTTACTTATGTACAAAAAAAAGTCGCTACTCGTTTGCAGCGACTTTCCAACAAATTAT
>JANMGN010000458.1:0-6895 GCA_031374645.1 Chitinophagales bacterium
ACAGACAGTGATTTAACAATTGAGCAAATTGCTAATTTTCTAAGCGTTGAGGAAGAAGTAGTACTAAGAATTCAAAATAATTTAGTACGCAAAAGTAAAAAGTAGAAAGTTTTATAACATCTTACCTACAAAAAAGCCGCCTAAACAGGCGGCTTTTTTGTGAATAGTATCGCCAATTTTGTAAAAAATACTTTTTAAAGCTGCAAGAATATTCTAAAATATCAATATAGTTCAAAAAAATGTTATTTTTGAGGTAGAGAATGGCTTTTTCAGAATAGTATCTTTGCAGTATTATTTTTAACAAAAAAAAGTTTAAAAAATGAATGATACAATGCAAACCATGGCGACGACCATGATACCCAACACTGCCCACAAAGATATTCCAGGCAATCCTTCGACGGCAACGAGTAGTAAAATCAAACTTCGGACAAGCCTTGCGCAAGGCGGCACATTGCGTGTGTTGAGCGAAGCCGATTGGAATTTTTGGCTCGAAAACGGCTATGTGATTATCAAAAATGCTGTTCCTCGGGAACAAGCCTTGGCAACTGCCGATTTCCTTTGGGAATTTGAAGAAAAAGACCCGAATGACCCCGAAACATGGTACACGCCGCCTCGTGCCGAAATGAAAATGAAGGAATTAACCAATACAGGTATGGTCGAGTGCTACAACAATCAACACCTTTGGAACAATCGCCAAATGCAGCGTGTCTATGATGCGTTTGTGGATATTTGGGGAACAGAAAAATTGTGGGTCACGATTGACCGTGCCAATCTGAACTTTCCGCTTCGTCCAGGTTTTGAGTACAAAGGTTTTGTGCATTGGGATTACGACCCCGAAACCAAGCCGCAAAACGTGCAAGGTGTCCTCGCTCTCGCTGACCAAATGGACGAAAATATGGGCGGCTTTCAGTGCATTCCTGAACTTTTCAGAACATATGATACTTGGAAACTAACCCAACCCGAAGACCGCAACCGTTTTAAACCCGACATCACAGGTTTTGAAGATAAGTTTGTGAAAGCGAAAATGGAAGCGGGCGATTTGTTGATTTTCAACAGTAGTCAGCCACATGGAATTCGTCCGAATAACACCAAAGACAAAGTTCGCATTGCACAATATCTTTCCATGATGCCTGCCGAAGAAAACAATGAAGCGATGCGAGAATGGCGCATCAATTCGTGGAAAAATCGCACTGCCCCCGAAGGTTACGCCTTTCCAGGCGACCCAAGAAATTGGGAACAAACCAACTACGATACCGCCGAATTGAATGATTTAGGAGAAAAAGTATTGGGATTGAAGGAGTATTGATAAAATGGTTCTTCAAATTAAACAAAATCGTTTAGTAGCGTGTAAATAATAAGTTGTAGTTTTATGGTTAGGCTATTGGAAGATAGACGAACTAAATTAGAAGTTCAATGCAGCGCATTAGGCTGAAAATTTAGTAAAGTATAGTTTTTAATAGGCAAGTAGGAAGCAAAAGTTATTATTTACACGTTTCTTAGTTTGAAGAACCATTTTGTTTTTAGTTCGACCGTTTTTTTCACCATTTCATCGTTTAAAAAGTACATTATATCCTTACGAAGCAACTTTTTTATTTCGCATATCGTCTATGAAGTATCAATCAGAAACAATATCTACAAATAAAAAATCACTTTTACGATGAAAAAGTCACTTTTATTACTTGCTTTTATTACGAGCAATCTTTTTATTTTTGCCCAAAATAAAATAACAGGAAAACTCTTAGACGAAAAAAAACAAGCCCTATCTTTTGCCTCAGTCCAATTGATGCGACCCGATAGCGTCTTACAAAAAGTAGTCGCTTCTGACGACAATGGTATTTTTTCTTTTGAAGATATTTTAAAAGGAAAATACTATATCGAAGTTAGTTTTTTGGGCTACCAAAAATTTACATCTCCTATTTTTGAAATCAGTCAAAAAGACATAGAACTCACTGATATTCAAATGAATACGCAGAGCAATGAGTTGCAAGAAGTTACGATTTCGGTCAGAAAACCTTTGCTCGAAATGAAAGGCGATAAGCTCGTGATGAATGTAGAAGCAAGCCCAATTGCTTCGCAAGGCACTGCGCTCGAAGCCTTACAACGTGCGCCTGGTATCATCGTGCGCCAAGAAAAAGAGATTTCTTTGCGTGGAAAATCAGGTATTTTAGTCATGATTGACGACAAAATGACGCAAATGAGCCAAGAAGATTTAGTGCGTTACTTACAAAGTATGCCCGCTACTTTGATTGACAAAATCGAAATTATCAATAATCCTTCGGCTCGTTATGATGCTTCAGGAACGGCAGGAATTGTGAATATCAAACTCAAAAAAGACAAAAATTTAGGCTTTAATGGTACGATTTCTTCTCGTTTGAGTTACGGTCGTACGCCAAAAGGAAACCTAAGTACCAATCTGAATTACCGCAACAAAAAAGTGAATGTATTTGGAAATATTTCGCTTGACCGTTGGGCGCAGGACAATCGTCAATTTTTCCAACGAGATATTTTTACAGGCGAAAACAAGACAACTTTTGACCAAGCATTCATACAAGACCAAAAAGAAAATAGTGTTTTTGCAAAAGTTGGAGCTGATTTTTTCTTAAATAAAAATACGACTTTGGGCGTTATGACAACTGGCTCGACTTCTACAGAAAACATGACTTTTGACAATACAATTGACATAATCGGCTATAATTCAGACAATTATACACAGCTTTTTGCAAAAGGTATCAATAAAACAACACCAAATAGAATAGCGTACAACGTGAATTTCAAGCACGTACTCGATACGCTCGGACGTGAATTTACAATCGATGCGGACTACTCTACTTTTATGAAAAAAAGTACACAAGATGTGAATAATATGTATTTTAATTCGGCAAAAAAAGAAACCAAAGCAGCTTATAATTTGAGAAATAACAATCAAACTGATTTTGGTGTTTTTGCTGCAAAAGCAGATTATATTCATCCATTTAAAAATAAATCGACCTTAGAATTGGGTTGGAAAAGCTCTTGGGTTGGCATCAATAATTCTATTTTCTTTGAACAAAAACTGGCTGACGGTTCGTGGTCGCCGCAAAAAAACCGCAACAATGATTTTGAATACAATGAAAATATCAATGCAGCTTACATCAATTATAATTTTCCATTAGGAAAAAAAGTCAATATCCAATCAGGTTTGCGCATCGAAAACACGAATAACAAAGGTTTTTCTCAAACATTGGACACTACTACTACAAGAAATTATACCAATTTTTTCCCAACGGCAAACATCAATTATGCTATTGATGATAAAAATATGTTGAGTTTTTCGTATAGTTTGCGTGTAAATCGCCCAAGTTATGAAGATTTAAACCCTTTTATATTCTATATTGACGAGTTCACTTACGGAAAAGGCAATACCGCTTTGCAGCCTGAATTTACAAATGCTATCTCGATTTCGCATACTTTCCGTGAAATGATAAGCACGACCATATATTACGCAAAAACGAAAGATGCCATTATGCAAGTTTTAGCGCAAGAACCAAATTCGAGAATTGGCTACCAAACGACCGTAAATTTTGCAGATTACGACAACTTTAGTTTTACCATAAATTCGCCAATTCCGATAAAAAAGTGGTGGAATGCTAACGCTTCCGTAACAGGTTTTTGGAACAGTTACCGTGGCACTTACTTGACAAATACACTCAATAACCAACAATGGTCGTGGAATTTTAATCTTGACAATAGCTTTACTTTGAGCAAAACGGTAAGCGCAGAGTTGAGCGGATGGGTCAATACACCTTTGATTTATGGTATTTTTAAAATGAAATCGCAAGGCTCGGTTGATGTTGGTATCAGCAAAAAATTCAAAAATGGCGCAAAATTAAAATTTTCAGTACGTGATATTTTCAAAACATCAAATTTCCGTGCCAATGTTGCTGATAATGGGCTTGTTATGCGAATAAGAAATGACCAAGAACCACGCCAAGCACGCATCACTTTTTCGATGCCTTTCGGAAAAAAAGAAGTGAAAGCGGCACGCAATCGTAAAACTGCAACAGAAGAAGAAATGGGTCGTGTGAAAGGAAAATAAAACAAAATTTTTGCTCAGTTTATAAAACAAAAAAGCGTTGGAGCAATCCAACGCTTTTTTGTTAAGGCAATTGTTTACTCAAATCGGTCAAAAACATATAAATTTCCATCAAAATCATTTAGACTAACTACGCCATAAGTAGTATTAAAACCAAGTTGATTTTTATAAAAATCATTAGCATAAGTAGAATGAAATACATTTTTAAATGTTTTACCTAAGATAATTTCCTCTGACTTTTGTATTGCAAGGCTCTCAGACACTACCATTTTATTTGTGTTAGCGTCATACACTGTTATAATTGAATTTAATAATTCATCAGCATGGTCATTGATGATATTAGACGCAAATATACTATATGCTGGTGCAGTAGGCAGTTCATAAGATAACTGACTACTCAAATCTAAACTTGTCAATATCCTAAGTTCCTTATTTTCGTAAAGAATATAACCATTTTCCCTTGTGTATTCAAATCCGTCGTTTAGACGCAATTGCTCTTTACTTTCAGTAAAAGTAAGATTGATACGAATATCTTTCCCCTTTTTATCTCTAAAATAGGCAGCTTTTTGAAAAAAAAGTGCAGATGGTAAGATAGATTTTAGTAACGTGATTTTGACCTCACTAGGTGGTAACTGAACATCGCTTTTACTTGATTTTGTACAAGCATTAATAAATAATGTAATAAAAACAATTTTGATAATTATATTTAGTTTCATTGTTATTGAATTTTAAATAAGTGATAAAAAAAAATAGTAATATAACAAGACCATTTATAAATTGCATACCCAAGGCTGTGTTGTTGGAGAAATGCACTGTGTACCATCGCTATAATTTATTACAACTACATAACGCCAACAATAGAAACTGGTTTCGCCAAATATAGGACCTTGTTGTGTGAAAGAAAAATTTCCAAAAACAGGTAGGAAGCCTCCAGTGGAAGGTATAGTAAATCTTGTAATTGTGCCAAGATTAAAAATAAGGCTTCTTCTAAATTCAATAATTGCACGATAAGAGATAGGAGTTTTATCAACTTTTAAACTGAATTTATTTCTGCATTCTGTTCTACAAGCGAGCCATTGTTTATCAGTTAAAGCACTATTATCACAATTTTTGTAACAATTACTAAGCTCTACTACTCCGCTACAGTTAGTTGCTACGACACAAGGGTCTTTACAAGGGTCATAATTATAGGTAATAATTCCAGTTGCGGGGTCAAACTCTACTTTATTTTGTGCAGAAGTCGTTGTGCTAAATAGAAGTGCTGCGGGAAGAAAAATCAGATAATTGAAGCATTGAAGCATTGAAGCATTGAAGCATTGAAGCATTGAAGCATTGAAGCATTGAAGCATTTTTTCCATGATAAATAAAGGTTTGTGATTAGAAAAATTATTTACAATACAAATATACAATAATTATTTCAAAAAAGCAACTAAATAACAAATTAAATAAATTATTTTTATTTAATATATAATTTATCTGAATTTTAAATGCAAATAAAACATTAAGAAGCTACTCTCCAACGTTAATACATATTAACATTTTTTGGCATATATATTGTCAATGTTAAATATTAGTTACAATTGTAACAAAATTAGACATTTACGTATAAAAGAAAGTACATTTGTTTAAATTATACAGATTACTTCAAACACCAAACAATAAACTTACGTTTGAATGATTTTTTCCCAACTTCCGACAATCAATTCCATAATCAGTCTTCGCAGACTTTTTATATCACGTGAACCTATGCGGCATTTCGCTGTATAGGTTCACGTTTTTTATTTATATAAATAAAAATATATTATAAAAATATATTAATTACTCATTGAAAATCAATATTTTATGCTAAAATTTTTCTTACGCATCGTCCCTATCATTGCTTTTTTGATATTGCAAGAAAAAAGTTTTGCTTCAGAAGCTCCCAACGACACACTCGAACTAAGTTTTCCGACCGCCTTTGCAAGCAAATGCGGAGAGAACATCGCCGTCCCGATCAAAGTCAAAAATTTTGCAAATATCAAATCTTTGGCTTTTTCGGTCAAAATCAATGGTACGCTTGTTTCTTTTACGAGCATCGGAGCGAGTAATATCGCACCTGCACCACAAGCAAACACTCAAGGTTCAAACTTTGTAGCTTTTACGTGGTCTTCTAATACCGCACAAACCAAGGCAGATGGAACGACCATTTTCGAAGCCGTTTTTAAACCCGTAAAAGGTGGCGGACAAACCACGCCTTTGGAATTCAAAGCCTTGCCTACCAATATTCAAGCCTTGAACGCTGCCAATCAGCCTATCCCTGTGAAGATAAAAGATGGCTCGCTGCAAATTGTAGATGATATTGCGCCAGTTCCGACTTGCCCTTTGAGTGCTGTATATTTTGTACCGAATAGTTTAGATACGGTCATTACTTCGCTTGGCGCATCGGTTTTGGACAATTGTGGCTCGGGGTCTATCTCGAACTTTAATTTGTCAGGTGCAACCACAGGCAGCGGCTTCGGAGATGCGACACAAATGGCATTCAAACAAGGTGTCACAAATGTAGTTTATACCGCAAAAGATGATGCTGGAAATGCTGCACAATGCGCTTTTCAGGTCGTAGTAAAAAAAGATAAAAACGTAACTATTTTTGCCAATACACCTGTTACAAATTGTAGCGATTCGATAGTGAAAATAGATATTTTTAGTACAAATGTGAAAAATTTAGGTGCTTTTCAGTTCAAAACAAACTGGGATACTTCCGCTTTGAGTTACAAAAGAGTAGAAAATGTGGCTACCATTCTGAATTATATTCCTAATCCTGGACAGGGAAATACTGGTTTTAAT
>JANMGN010000364.1:0-5024 GCA_031374645.1 Chitinophagales bacterium
ATAATTTGTTGATTTTTAGCTATTTTTAGCCACTTTTCATTACATTATACACCCATTATTAAACTCAATTAAACTTCCTCTAAAACGCAACTCCCTAAAAATCAACAAATTATAGACAAAAAAAGTGTACATTTCGTTATACCCCCTAATAATGAACGTTTGGCACAAGATAGTGTAGCTAAATTATTACCTGAAATCAAGCAATATTTTATCGAAAACGGAGGAGTAGAAGATAGTCCAAGTGATTGGTTTTTTCCTGTCGAAGGCTACACTACCAACATGATTGGCGGTAAAAATGGCTCTGATTATATTGCGGGCGATTACAATTTTTTTAATACGCATCGTGTTCACGTACATCCTGCGCATGATATTTTTATTTCGGATAAAAATCAAGATAAATTAGACGATGAAACACTACTACCTGTCAATATTTTATCTTTTACGAATGGCGTAGTGGTTTCGGCAGAGTATTTTTGGGAAGCCGATAGTCCTGCTCGAGGCGGAAATTACATCTATATTTATGAGCCTTTTTCAAGAAAAATCTACTATTACGCTCACAATGAGCTTGTTTTGGTACAAATTGGCGACATCGTAAAAGCTGGACAAAACATCGCCGTAATGGGAAGAAGTGGTTTCAACGCTGCCAAAACACGTTCGCCTACACACCTACATTTTTCTATTTTAAAATTTGACGAACAAACATACGGTATTCCGATAAAGCCTTTTTCGATTTTGTTGCAAGCAAAAAAGACGAAGAAACTGAGGTAGGTACTTAGAAATATTTTATAAGTTATTGATTATCAGATTAGTTTGAAAAAAAATTAGAAATTTTAGAAAAAAAATATACCTTTGTTCAAGAGAATTAAATAAAAATTATGAGTGAACAAAAAGAAACAAACGCTTTTATAAAAAACGTACACCTAAAAGGTTATAAATCTGTAAAAGATTTAGAAGTTAGACTTAACAATGGTTTGAACATCATTATTGGGCCAAATGGTAGTGGAAAAACGAATTTTGTGGATTTTTTGAGTGCGGTGTTAGAATATAATAACGATTCTATAAAACAACGTTATTTTTCAAGTATTATTTTTCAAAGTGAAAAAATAGAATTTAAAGTTGAAAAAGTTTACGAAAAAAAATTAAGAACAGAGGACTTTGAAGGAGAAGACAAAGTAAAAGTAACTTATTTAGTTGAAAATGATGATGAGTTTAGTAACGGTTTAATATTTTCTAAAAAATATAAATTAAAAATTAGTAGGCTACTACCGTTAAAAATACCTTTTACAACACCAAAAGAACTTGAAAGTTATATGCTTTCAGACTTCGGACAATTATATGTTGAAAAAACTAGTAATACAATTGTTGAAAATATTTTAATAACCATATTTGAAAATGATTTAATAGATTTTGCTATAAATTTTTTAGAAAATAATAGTAGTTTTTCAGAGCCTGATGTAAATAATGTATTAAAGATTAAAAACAGTCTTATAGAGAATTTAAATAAATTCTCTCCTATAAAAAATATTAGACTAAGTAAAGGTTCAACTTTTCATTCCGATAATAATTCTTTCAATATTAATTACTTAATGTTAGAATTTTATGTCAATAATGAATGGCTATCTTGGAAACAGTTATCTGATGGAACAAAGCGTATTTTTCATATTATTTCTGAAATAAATCATAATGACGGAATAATCTTCCTCGAAGAACCCGAAAATGGCGTACATCCTGACCAATTACAACTTTTGTTAGATTTTTTATTAGAACAATCAAAAACGAAACAAATTATATTGACAACTCATGCGCCAGAAGTATTGAATATATTGCACGAAGATGAATTAGATAAGATAATAGTTACTCGTTTTGATGAAAACACAGGTACGCAGATGCATCATTTGAGCGAAAAACAAAAGAAAAAAGGTCAGGCATACATGAAAAAAGTTGGACATTTGAGTATGTTTTGGGCTTACTCTTCACTTGAAAAATATGTACCCGAAGAACATGAGTAAAAAGATAATTGGCGTGATTGGCGAACACCCGAACAATGATTCCGAAGCATTGATTGCATTGTTGAAAGAATATATTTTGGACGATTGGGAGCTAAAACTTTGCGACCTTAAAGGTTTGCGAGGTTCGAGATTAGATAATTACAAAGATTTTCAAGAACTCTTATTGCTCGAAAAAATAACTGAAGATTACGAACGATTTATTATAGTTAGAGATTTAGACGGATTGGAAAAAGATAAAGCAAAAATCAGGCAAAAAGAAGGTTGGTTTCGCCGCATCAAACAAATTATCAATGATGAAAGTTATTTTTTCTTGGTAATTTATGAATTAGAAACCTTGATTCTTTGCGATTTGGATACTGCAAATGATTATTTTGGTTCAGAAATGACTATTTCAGATTTGCCTATAAAAATCAATAACCCAAAAGAGTTTTTAGACAATGAAACAAAAAATGCTGAAAAAAGATATGACACAAGCCATGCTAAAGTACTCTGTACAAAGTTAGATTTTTATAAACTTTATGAAAATCACCAAGGTAAGCATAGTTTCAAAACTTTTGTCGATGATTTGAAAAATGCTAATATTCTTGATTTCTGAGAAGTTCATCAAATATTTGATTAGAAGCCAACAGAAACAATAATAGTACATTATCCCAAATTTATAGGCATTTGTAAAACAAAAAACACGAACTACATTACATAGTTCGTGTTTTTTTTATAAAAAAACCGAAGTTTAATTTTAGATAGCGTCAGAAATGATGCTGAACTTTACAGTACCAGCTACATCTTTATGAAAGTTGATAGTCGCTGTGTAAGACCCCAACTCTTTGATGTCTTCCATTGCGATTTTCTTGCGTTCAATGTCGATGCCCAATTGCTCACGTAAAGCTGAAGCAATTTTCAAAGTTCCTACACTTCCGAAAAGACGACCACTTGTGCCTGCTTTTTCTTTCAAAGTAATAGTACCTTCTTCTAATTTTGCAGCCATTGCTTGGTATTCACCAACCATTTTTGCCTCACGTTTGTCTTGCGCTCCTACCAGAGAAGCCAATGAGCGACGATTGCTATCATTAGCAACCATTGCGAACCCTTGTGGGATTAGAAAGTTACGACCATAACCGTTTTTTACACTAACGATTTCGTACTTGTCGCCAACTTTATCTAAGTTTTTTAATAATATTAATTCCATTTTATAATTGAGAAATTATTATTTTATAAATTTTATTTCAATAAATCTGCCGCATAAGGCAAAATCGCTAAGTGACGAGCACGTTTGATGGCTACGGCTACTTTGCGTTGGTACTTCAAAGAGTTACCTGTGATACGGCGAGGTAAAATTTTACCTTGCTCGTTAATGAATTGTAATAAGAAATCGCCATCTTTGTAATCGATGTGCTTGATACCGAACTTACGGAAACGGCAGTATTTTTTGCGTAATCCACCAATATTGGGATTACTCAAAAATTTAATATCATCTCTATTTGCCATGATAAATAATTTAAAATTTGTTCAAAAAATGGATTTTTTCTCGAAAAATATCGAGATTTTGCTTACTCCGCAGTAGGCGTTTCAACAACAACGGGGCTTTCATCGCCAGCCAATACTGCTTCTACATCAGGGTCGATAGGAGCTTCTGCAACAGCTACTGCTGCCTCCACTACTGGAGTTTCAGCTACTGCTACTTTTACTTCTTCTACTGCTGCTGGAGCTGCAACGGCTGCTGCCACCTTAACTTCTTCCACTGGAGCTGCAACGGCTGCATCAGGCTTTTTGCCCTTTGGAGTTTTGTCTTTTTTGCTGCTACCAATTTTACCTGCACGACGGTCTTCGTTGTACTTAACACCGAATTTATCCAATACGATAGTCAAGTAACGCATCAAACGGTCGTCACGGCGGATAGTCAATTCCATTTTAGGAAGAAAATTAGTTTTGCCATCAGTGGTAAATTCTATACAATAGTAAGTACCTGATGCACGTTTGTTGATAGGGTATGCCAAAGGACGTAATCCCATCTCATCTACATTTACTATCGTACCACCGTTGGTAGTAATATAATCAATATAGGTTTGCGCTGTCGCTTTAAGCTCATCGCCCGACAGCACGGGGTCTACGATGAGTGTCAATTCATACTGTTTCATTACTGAAAAATTTATGATTTAGTTTAAAAATGTAAAACGGCTGCAAAAGTACGTCTTTTTCTTTAAGAATACAAACTTTATTACTTTTTATTAAAAAAATATTGTGTTTTTTATAAAAAAAATATACTTTTGCATAAAAATAGGTTTCAAAATCCAAATAATTCTAAAGCTGGTTTGAATTAAATATAAAATAAAAAAATTCAAAAGTATTTGTTTAAACCTGATTTTCAGTTTTTCAATCTACAATATTTAACATTTTCAATATTAAAACATGACAATAAGAGGAAAAATAATCGCTACTTTGATTGGCGTTTTGGTAATAGTAGTTTTATTAAGTTCTTATTTCACATTCGCTTGTTATAGCGAAGGTAATCGAAATGGAACAGTTATCAAACTAAGCCACAAAGGTGTAATTTTCAAGACTTACGAAGGAGAACTTATTCAGCGCACCCTTTCTAATGCACCTGGCGACACATGGTATTTTACGGTTACTGACCCTGCGATAGTCGCAAAAATAAATGATGCAAGAGCTCACAATCAGCAGGTGGACTTGATGTATTGCCAGAGATTTTATAAATTTTTCTGGCAAGGCGAAACGGAGTATTTTGTGAATGGCGTTACAGTAGTGCAGTAGTTTTTTCGGACAAAACAATAATTCTAATTAATTTTGAACGCTCACTTATCTAAAATAGTAATAAATGCAGTTAGGTAGATTAGACAACGAGGTAATTTTCAAAAAAGCCTTTACGAATAAGGTTGTATTTAAAGCGTTTGTAAAAGATGTTTTGAATATTGATATTGAAGTAGGTAAAATTGAAACTGAAAAAAAATTTGAACCGAAAATCGGTTACGTTGATTTTGAATTAGATATTTATGCAGA
>JANMGN010000527.1:0-3587 GCA_031374645.1 Chitinophagales bacterium
ATAAAATTATTCGAGCGCAAAGGGTAACCTAACGACATTTGAGAAAATAAAGCATCATTTTGCATTATAATATCTCGTCCTTTTACGGCATATTTATTGTTGTCAAAAGTAGTACAATCTAAAACTACTGCGTCTTGTGGAAAATTGGGATCTACTCCGTCTACCAATTTGTAAATACCAAAATTATTGTTCAGAAACTTTGTACCTTGTGTAGCAATAATATTAGAATTATATAAATCTAAAATGCCGCACATAAAGTCTATATCGCAAATTCCGATTTCATCAATAATATCAGTTCCGATTAGCTCGCCATTCTGAAATGTGTTATCATTATTTTCTGCATTGTGATTGAGAATGTTACAATCGTAATACACTGCATTTTTTATTTGGTACAAAACAGAACCATGTACATTATTACTAATAGTCGTATTGGAATATTGAACAGAACCTTTCCAAGGCATCCGTCTTATCATAGACCCAATTCCGTTGTGGTCAAATACACAAGCATTGAACGAAATGGTTTTGGCATTACTGTCTATAAATACGCCTACTCTGTTGTCACGACAAGTCACATTGTTAGAAAAAGTAACATTGCCTTGGTTGTTCAAAATATTAGCACCTCTATCACATCTTTCAAAAAGTGTTCCTGTATTCACATAAATATTGTAATTGTTAGAAGTCACGTATTGAAATTGTCCTTTGATGGCTTGTTGTTCTTTTGCAAAAACATCTATACCCAAATTCAAATCACTAAAAGTACTATTGCGTACTATAATTGTACCTGCTCCTTCTGACAATTTAAACGCAGTTGCGTACCTAACAGTTTTCCATTTTGTGAGTGTTTCGTAGGCTTTTACATCAGCCAATAGCAAAGATTTTCCTTTGTTCATATACACCATGCTGTTGCCAAGATACTCTACGGCTGCGCTGTTTATAGTCACATTGCGCTCAGGAATATCAAGTGTTGCACTATTCAGTTTTATCATGCGTAGGTTTTTTCCAAAGCCTTTCCATTTGAAATCCACTGGATTGTTATTCAAATCTTCCATTTTTAAGATATTATCCTCATTGAACACAAAGTGTCCATTTCCACTAAAAGTGAAGTTGAAACCTGCTGTGTTCAAGCCTGTAAGCTGTAGCGTAGCTCTTGGCTGTATCACAATTTTTGCTTCGGAGGAAGCAACTGTTGCGCTGTTATTCAGAACCACCATTACATTTGGCTCAATGATGAGTTTTCCGCCATCTTCTACGATGATTTGAGAATTGTTGAGTACTCGGAGGATACCGCCTTTGAGGTGGAGTGTACCGCCCGCTTGTACAATGATTCGGGAATTGTTTTTGAGGTCGATATTACCAGCATTTAAGTTGGCTACGCCACCCGCTCCTATGATTATTTTAGAATTATTGTATAAGTTGAGTTCTCCGCTTTTTACATCTACCGTATTGCCGTTGATCAATGTTAAGATTGCACTTTTCTCTGTATTGGTAGGCGAACCCAATAAAAATTTTCCACCATTTACTGTTACAGTTGCTGCGCCACAAAAATCGCCTAAATGCGCTTCAAATACAGGTCTTTCGTAAAAATTAGAATTGTTAAAAGCGGAGTAACTACCTCCATCATTTATAGCCAAAGTACCTCCCGAATTGATGGTTACTGGTGTAATATGATTTTTCCTGTAATTGTAACTATACCTATTATTACCATTGTACGGGATTACTTGGTATTTGGTCAAATCGTCTTTGTCAGTATCGGATAAAAATTGTTTTATCCAGTTTCGCATAGGAATATCTATTTCTACATGGCGTAAATTCCCTTCTTCGGGTGCATAATAATCAAAAAATGGGGTCAGTTGCTTGTCTTTAATTTTTTCGAAGAAAATATTTTTTTCAAAATACTCGGATTAACATCCCAATTCCACTCGTTAGGGTCATTAGGATTACGAATATCTAAGGTACTCATTGTAGGCATAAAGGAAAAATTTGGTTGATAAGCCGCAAGAGGAAAATCCAATGAAACAAAATTTGATGCATTTCCAGGAAATCCAGATGTAAAATCATTGAGGGCACTCTAAGCATCATTAATAAGTCTTCTTATACCACGCAAATCTCCACGCATACAGCCAGGCGCATTGTCAAAAAATGGTAATGGTTAATTGAGAACGAATGAAACATCCAAATTCGAAATATTTAGAGAAGGTATTTCAATAAAAAAAGGCATTTTTCCTTTAAATACTGTTCCGTTCGTAATACCTGAAGAAGCACTTGCACCACTCAATGCAAAAAGATCGACTGCTACGATAGCGGGACCTGTTCCAGATGCTGTTACTTTCATCATAGGAGCATTATTGGGAAATGGTACTCCCAAATCTCCTGTAATATTTCTTCCTTGCTCGTCGCCATCTACAATAGAAATATTTTGGGCTTTTTGCGGATAGCCCAAGGCTGCCATTTCAGCCACAAAAGCAGGACGTAAAGTATTGGGTAAAAAACCACCATTAGATATAGGAAGACCATCTTTTGTCGTAATTGCTGTTATTTTACCTTTTGCTACATCATCTGCAAGTGTTTCTACGAGCATTTGTTTGGCAGCAGGTGAATTTAAACTTTTCCAATTGCCAGGCATAAACCCTGTGTAAGAAGCCATCCAGCTGAATCCTTGTAGCGAAAGCGGAATATTCGCCCCTTTGTGCGGCGAATCAAAAACAATGTAATTGTTAGCACAAAAATCGTTAGGGCTTTCTTTTTCCATTTTTGCCAAAGCATATTTGGCTACTTGCCCGCCCATACTCGCACCAATAACACTAATAGGATGCAGTACACCATTTACATCTACATTACGTTCTTGTTTAATACGTTTGAGTAATTTGATGAGTAGTTCGCCATTTGCTTGCATATAGTCTGCACCATTTCGAAAATCAAGCAGTATCATATCGTAACCTTTTTGTTGTATAGATTGACGTGTTTCAGGCATAAGCCTAACAAAATCCCAACTCGTATCCGCTTTATGTCCCATATAAAAAACATCCCAACCAAAATCGCCGTATCGCATTGCACGACTATTTTCAGGATTGACCAAAGAGTCCCGAATGAAGTCAACACCTTCTACAAAAACGACTACTTTACGTAGTTTTTTATCAGGATTAGCGTACTTGATATATGCTTTTGCCAATCCTCCATTGACATCAGGCGTACAGCCTGTACAAGTAGGTGTATAGCTACCAGTAATATCCCATACTGCATCGGGCGCTTTATAGGGATTGTTTGCAGTAAGATTTCGTATGGTAAAACTAAATGGAGTACTTAGACCATCAATACTTGTTAGGGTAATAGTTTTCAAACCACTTCCAACAAAAGTTTGTGAATTTCCACCTACTATACTCGCAACAGAGGACACTCCCGTACCAATGAGTACAAAATCTACCCGATTAAATACTGTTGTAGGATTTTCACAACGGACTATTAATTTTCCTGTCTGAGCAAGTACGGTAATATCCAATTCCATACGGTACATATTACTTTGCGCATTTGCTTTTTGAAAAAAGCATAAAAATAGTAGGCTTAGTAGCAGCGTACTAAGCGAGTTTTGT
>JANMGN010000533.1:0-6593 GCA_031374645.1 Chitinophagales bacterium
CAAAAAATCAAATAAAAAAGATAGCTTACGCTATCCAACTGCAATAATAATATTTTTTTACAACATATCCAAATTTTTTAACATTTTTAAGTGATGATTGATTTTTCCCAAAGTCGAGATAAATACAATTTGGAAATTAGATTAGAATTAGTATCTTAGATTAAAATAAAAATTACTTGATTATTGGCAAGAAGGTAAAAAAATGATACGAAAAAATATTGACTAATTTACTAAAAAACAATATATATATTGAAAAAATAACTACATTTGCATCAATTTTTAATTTCAGCTATAAATAATATGAATTTACACGAATATCAAGGAAAATCTCTTTTAAAATCTTATGGCATTGCCATTCAAGATGGTATTTTAGCGCATACTTTAGAAGAAGTACAAGCGGCTTACACCGAAATTTCTACTCGTACCAACAATAGATTTGTGGTCATAAAAGCGCAAATTCATGCAGGCGGACGTGGCAAAGGCGGTGGCGTAAAAGTCGTAAAAAGTCTTGAAAATGCAACAGAAGTAGGTGGTCAGATTTTGGGTATGATGCTCAAAACACCTCAGACACCAGGCGGAATGGACGGTGCTGGTAAATTGGTAAGCAAAGTTTTTGTAGCAGAAGACAGCTATGCTCCTGATTTTGACGCTTGTAAAGAATTTTATATGTCTATCTTAATGGATAGAGAGAAAAAAACAAACGTGATTATCTACTCTACCGAAGGTGGTATGGACATCGAAAAAGTGGCTGAAGAAACACCACATTTGGTTCATTCGGAGTATATCGACCCAGAATTGGGTTTACAAGGTTACCAAACACGTAAAATTGCATTCAATTTGGGACTAAGTGGCAAAGGTTTCAAAGAAATGGAAGCTTTTGTTCGTAATTTATACAAAGCATATTTGGGTTCAGATTCTGCGATGTTCGAGATAAATCCTGTTCTTTTGACTGCCGATGAGCGTGTAGTTGCAGTAGATGCTAAGGTTACTTTGGACGAAAACGCACTATATCGTCATCCAGAATTGGAAGCGATGCGTGATGATTCAGAAGAAGATCCTGCGGAAGTAGAAGCTCGCAAAATGGATTTGAATTATGTGAAATTGGACGGTAATGTTGGCTGTATGGTAAATGGTGCAGGTTTGGCAATGGCGACTATGGATATTATCAAACTCTCGGGCGGAGAACCTGCCAACTTCCTTGACGTAGGAGGCACTGCAAATGCGCAACGTGTAGAAAATGCTTTCCGTTTGATTCTCAAAGACCCAAATGTAAAAGCTATTTTGATTAATATTTTTGGTGGTATTGTTCGTTGTGACCGTGTAGCACAAGGCGTTATCGATGCTTACCAAAATATTGGCGACATTAGTGTTCCGATTATCGTGCGTTTGCAAGGTACAAATGCAGATATTGCTAAAAAAATGATTGACGATTCTGGTTTAAAAGTGCTTTCAGCTATCGAATTGCAAGAAGCAGCTGACCGTGTTGCAGAAGTTTTAGCTTAACATACAGATACTTAAGTAGGCGTTAAAATTTAGTTTATGTTATTTTGTCGTTGTGAAAAAAGTGATAAATAGCTGACTATAAGGAAGTTATTTATTATTTTTTCACAATCGACTTAAAAAAATAACATAAGCTAAATTAGCCTGAATACTTATAATAAAAAAAGGCTTCCCGAAAAATTCGAGAAGCCTTTTCTTATTATAAAATATTTTTGATTCATCCATGATTTTGGCGGAATAGATTTATTGCGCTCTATAAACCCGTGAGGTATTGAAGACCTCACGGGTTTTACCGTGGAAGTTCCGCCAAAATCATGGATGAACCATATTTTTCAATTCATTTTCATAATATCCTATACTTTTGTATGCGGTAAAATCATGCGTACAAGGCACAACCGAAACGTAGCCATTTTCCAAAGCCCACTCGTCCGTATCTTCGCTAAAGTCTTCATTGATAAATTTTCCTGTTAGCCAATAATACGGCTTTCCGTAAGGGTCTTTATTTTCTAAAAATTCCTCTGTCCATCGAGCATTTGCTTGGCGACAAACTTTTATACCTTTTATTTTTTCCAAAGGCAAACGAGGAATATTTACATTTAAAAGTCGATGCGTACTCATTTCACTTTCCAATGCGAAACGTATCATTTTTTCGACAAAAACTTTTGCTGCACTAAAATCAGGTTGATGCGAATGGTCGCAAAGTGAAAAACCTATTGATTTGACACCTTCCAAAGAGGCTTCCATCGCCGCCGCCATCGTTCCCGAATAAATAATATTCGCAGAAGCATTTGAGCCATGATTAATGCCTGACACACAAAGCGTTATTTTTCTATTTTTCAAAACCACTTGTTTTGCCAATTTTACGCAATCCACAGGCGTACCGCTACATTCATAGCTTTCTATTCCTTCAAAAATACTACTTTTATATAAATGTAAAGGCTCAATAATCGTAATGCCGTGACCTTTCGCAGATTGCGGGCTATTGGGCGCAACGACCACCACTTCTCCAAATGCGCTCGCTACTTCTACCAAGCTACGTACGCCTGCCGACGTGATGCCATCATCATTGGTCACTAAAATTAAAGGTCTTTCTTGCATAAATGAGTTTTTAGATTTTATAAACTATCAATAATCACATAACGTCATTAGTAAGAGAAAGTTTATACGTAGTGTATTTTTATTTTTCAAAAAAAAAACGAGCCATACTTAAAAGTATGGCTCGTTTTTGAATTTTTTTTTAATTTTTAAACAGCAACTTCCGTTTGCTGGCTATATTTCAAAATATTTTGAATAGCTCTCGAAGATGGTCGAAACTGTACTTTTGGCAAACTTTGTTTTGCTTCTTTGAGCATATTATACTCGGCATTTAAGTTTGCATCTAAAGAAAGCACGTTTTCGATGTTTGAACTTTCGTTCGTAGCGGTTTCATTGTAAAGAAAAGAAACCAAATAATTAGGTGTAAAGTCTTTTGTCATTTAATATTTTTTAGTTAGGTAAATAAAATGATTGATAGTCAAACAAACTGAAATTGTTTGTTTGTGTAGTATAAACCACTAAATGTATTTACTTATTGTACCAAATTAAATTTTAACACTTTATCCTACAATTGATAATTTAAAGTTACATTTCTATTTATTTTTGTGCATTTCTTACCAAAACATAACAAATCAACATAAATACTAAGTTTGGAATCCAAACACCTACAAGTGCAGGAGTATCATTGGCATTAGCAAAAGTAGCAGAAAGTTTAGATATAAAAATATAAACCGCCCCAAGCGCAATCCCAATAGCCAATTGCAAACCGATACCGCCTCTGTTTTTTCGACCTGCAATAGCCAAGCCGAGTATCGTCAAAATGATAATTGTAAACGGCTCGGCAGTCCGACGATGCAGCTCTATTTCTAAGTTTTTAGGATTAAATGCTGCTCGAAGATGCTCTTCATTGATATTTTTTATCAATTCAGGCGTAGTCATTCTGTCTTTTTGGTCTTGATACAAAACAAAATCTGAAGGATAAATATTTAGCGTAGTATCCTTCATTCCTTTATTGACCACAAGAGTTTCTTTTACGCCATCAAAAGTTCTAAACTGAGTATCAGATACTTGCCATTTGTTAGGTTTTCCACGCCATTGCGCTGTAACGGCTTCAAAAATATTGGTAACTTGACCATCAATAATTGTTTCTATACGCAAATCACGCATCAAACTATCCGAAAGACGATAATAACGTACAAAAGCCTTTTGATTTTCCCCTATAAAAAGATGCACATTGTCTTTTTTACCTTTATCTGTTTGTTTCCAAATGTATTTTCGCTCGAAATCTAAGCGTTTTTTATTTCCATTTGGGATAAAAAAATGATTCGCAAGCAATAATAAGGAAGTAATAAAACTTGCAGCAATCAAATAAGGACGCAAAATACGTTTGAATGGCACACCTGCATTCAAAATCGAAATCATTTCGGAATCGTTTGCCATACGTGCTGTAAAAAAAATCACAGCAACCAAAGCATAAATCGGAAACAACAAACCATTGATAAAAAGCATGAAATTAATAGTATAATCAAAGGCAATTTGCATTTTTGTACAAGGTTGCTTGAGATAATCGTCAATTTTTTCGCTAAAATCAATCACGACCGATATGGCGGAAAAAATCAATAGCACAAAGAAAAATGTACTAAGATATTTTTTTATAATGTATTTATCTAAAATTTTGAGCATAAATATTTGGACAAAATTATTGCTTTTTTATTTGTTGTATATTCCTGTAGCTGTACAACTAAATTTATACTAAAAAAATTTAACACGAAACGTAAGTTCGGCGAAGCCAATTTTTATTTAAAAAGTATCGTAAAACAAGTTTTACAACGAATTTCACTAATCCGTTATGTTGAAAAAAAATATAAATTAGTAATCCAGTTTTAAATTTTTTATTTAGTTGATAATCAATTGATTGTGAAGCATTTTATTCATAATTCCACCTACTTTACTTCCTCCACATCTATTAAAAAAAGTTGTGTCGCTACATCAAAATCTTTTGTGCGGGTATTTCTCAGTACGACAGTTTGCCATTCGTTTGTTTTTGGCGTAACGGTTTTCCAATCGCTCGGAACACCTATTTTTACAGGCATGGTAAAACCTGAAACGCTTGTCTTCCAGCGATAACTCACTCGAATATCTTTTGCTCTACGTTTCGATTCTATTTTGTACTCTAAAACAGGAATTTTTGCTGAATAAAGATATTGATAAAAAAACGATGTATAATCCTTTTTAGTATAAGCATTTACATAATCCATAAATTGTTTTGTACTGACATTACTTATTTTATTTTTCTGATAAAAACTTTTTAGCATCGAAAAAAACACTTCATCATTATCGATTGTGTTACGTAAAGTATGCAGTACCCAAGCACCTTTGTTGTACATATCGCTATTGTCCCAATCATCAAAATTGACATCAGCGGGACCAATTATAGGATTTGTATTTGAAATTCCATCTTTTTGATTGACCAAATAACGCACCGCATCAGGATAACCCGACGTGTATTCCACATAAAGAGATTCCATGTAAGTTGTAAAACTTTCGTGCAGCCACATCTCTGCGTGATCGTTACAACTGATACTATTTCCCCAGTACTCATGCCCTGTTTCGTGGATAATAATATAATCCCAGTTCATATCGCTTGGAATCATTCCGCCCAAATAACCTCTCTTATATTGGTTTCCGTAAGCGATTGCGCTTTGGTGTTCCATGCCCAAATAAGACGTTTCTACCAAACAATAGCCATCTCGCCAAAAAGGATATTTATCAAAATAATACTCGTACGCCTCCAACATTGGTTTTACTTGCTCGAATTGTTTTTTAGCTTTATCCACATTGTAAGAAAGGCAATAAAATTCCAAATCAAGTGTAGTATTGTCTTTTTTAGATGTATAAGTATCTGATAATCTGTAATAATCAGCAATATTTAGCGTAATATTATACGTGTTTATGGGATAAGAAACGAACCAATCGAAGCGAGTATTTCCGTCATTGAGGTCTTCTTTTTTTCTCAAATTTCCGTTTGCTACACAAAACAAATTGCTTGGCGAAGTGATGTGAATTGCGGTGCTATCGGGTTCGTCGCTCAGGTGATCTTTGCAAGGAAACCAGCAACTTGCGCCCAATCCTTCACACGCTACGCCTACCCAAGGGTTGCCTTGCTTGTCTTTTTTCCAAACAAAACCACCGTCCCAAGGAGCGTTTTTTGCTACTATTGGGTTGCCTTCGTAAATCACTTTTATAGCCGTATGCGTACCTTTTTTTTGCAAAGAAAAATCTATAAAAACAGCATTTCCATCTCTACGAAAATCTAAATTTTTATCGTTTTGCAAAATCTGTTTGATTTTCATGTTTTCAAACAAATCTATTTGTAATTTGGTAAAATCTTCTTTGACCAAAAACTGTATTTCACATACGCCAGAAATAAATTTTTTGTCAATATCTACTTTTACATCAAGGTCGTAGAAAGTAACATCGTAGCAATTTCGCTCCGCACGCAATGCGCCACGCAAGGTGTCAGCGTGTGTAAATTGCTTTTGCCACGCAAAATTAGGTTGCGCCAATACAGAAAAATACACCATTGCGACGAACGCAGTCAGCATATTTCTTTTTTGAAAATAAAAATATACAGAGTAGAAATACATAAGATTTTCGGATTGAATTATTAAAATATCGTTATCTTCTTTGATGCTAATAGTAAACGATAACTGTTCGGTACTACTACTTAACTTATATTATTACTACGAATTATATAAATACACTTGTATAAAGTGCTGAAAATCAATATAAAATAATAAAATAATAAAATAATAAAATAATAAAATAAATGCTTTTTATTTGGAATTAATAAGACAAAACACTAACTTTGTTTTGTTAATTATTTTAAGACACTTTTATCTGGAGTCATTAACTACCTCTTTCAATATTTTATTCCCAAACCTGAGTACTTGAAAAACACTCGCAAACCAAATCTTGCTATGAAACTACTATTGCAGGCTCATCATTTCCGACAGGCGCACTCTGCGCCTGAGAAACTTAACAACCGATAGTTTTGT
>JANMGN010000551.1:0-3518 GCA_031374645.1 Chitinophagales bacterium
ATATATTCCGAATTTTATTGCTCGGAAACATGGTCGGGAGAAAGTAGTTTATGACCTTCCTGCAATGGAAGAATATTTGGGAGAAACACTCGGAATCACGGTTTATCAAGAGCAAATCATGCTCTTATCACAGAAATTAGCTAATTTTTCTAAGGGAGATGCCGATGTTTTGCGTAAGGCGATGGGTAAAAAACAGAAATCTGTTTTGGATAAAATGAAAGGACAATTTGTGGAAGGTGCTACCAATAATGGACACCCAAAAGACAAATTGGAAAAAATTTGGACGGACTGGGAAGCCTTCGCTGCCTACGCTTTCAACAAATCGCACTCGACTTGTTATGCTTTTGTGGCGTATCAAACGGCTTACTTAAAAACGCATTATCCTGCGGAATATATGTCGTCTGTTTTGACGCACAACCAAGCAAACTCAGAAAAAATTATCTTTTTCTTAGATGAATGTCGTCGTATGGGGCTAAATGTAAAAGGTCCTGATGTGAACGAATCGAATATTAATTTTTCTGTCAATAAAAAAGGCGATATTCGTTATGGACTTGGCGCACTAAAAGGTGTCGGAGAGGCAGCTATTGATAATATGATTATTGACCGCAAAGAAAAAGGACCTTACAAAGATATTTTTGATTTCATGCAACGCCAAAATCTCCGAACCGTAAACAAGCGTGTGATGGAAAGTTTGGTGTATGCAGGTGCTTTTGATGCTTACGAAGACCTACATAGAGCGCAGTATTTTGCTGTCAGCGACAAATATGAAACATATATCGAACACCTTACAAAATGGGCTGCTGCGTATCAATCACAAGCAGAAAGTACGCAAAACTCCTTGTTTGGAGCAATTGCAGATTCTGTTTCGGTCGCAAAACCGCCTATTCCGAAAGTGGAAAAATGGTCGCTGATTGCCAAATTAGAAAAAGAAAAAGAGGTAACAGGTATCTATTTGAGTGGGCATCCTTTGGACGATTTCAAGCTCGAAATAGATAGTTTTACGACCTCTACTTTGACCAATTTACCTAACTTGCAGGGAAAATCTGAAAAGGTAAAAATCGCAGGTTTTGTAACTGGCGCAGACCATAGAATCAGTCAAAAAGGAACAGGTTGGGGAAGATTTACGCTGCAAGATTATGGCGGACAAATAGAAGTGACACTTTTTAGCGAAGACTACCAAAAATTTAAGTTTTTATTAGAGCCTGGCGCAGCTTTGTTTTTGGTCGGAAACTGGGAAAAACGTTGGGGCGGCGAAGAGTGGAATTTTAAATTACAAGAAGTGAAACAGCTCGCAAGTATTGGTGCAGAAATGGCGCAATCACTCACTATAAAATTACCTATCAATCTGATTACCAACGATTTAATAGATAAAATAGATGAGCTTTGCAATCTTTACAAAGGCAAACATGACCTTAAAATTCAGCTTTTAGATTTTAGTAACAAACATTCTATGCACTTTATTTCTGGTAGAAAAAAAGTAAATGCTGCTGAAAATGATTTTGTAACAGCATTGGAAAAATTGGGAATTGAGTGGAAATTGAATTAGACTACTATTCAAATTTGCGCTTCCTTGATTTATTTACCTCAAAAAAAGGGTAACTACTTAGCCGATAGCTTTATTGTTTTGCAAAAATGGCTTCTTCATTAAAAACAGAGTTGGTTTTGCATTAGTTTTGTCGTGGACAGGAGTTCCCGACGTACAAGGCTAAGTAGTTACAAAAAAGGTATGATTATTGCCTAATTTTTTGTTTCTTTGCATTTTTTAATATTAAATATTTTTATAATAGTGATGTCACAAAAACTATCCATCGTCATACCTGCTTACAATGAAGAGCGTACTATACATTTTATTTTAGACAGAATAAAAGCAGTAAATTTGATACAAGGTATTGAAAAAGAGCTGATTATAACCAATGATTGCTCCAAAGACGATACAGAAGGCGCAATTAAACGCTACATCGCAGCTAATCCTGACGTGAATATTCAGTATTTTAAGCACGAAGTAAACCAAGGAAAAGGCGCAGCTTTGCATACAGGTATTCGTCATGCAACGGGCGATTTTGTGATTATTCAAGATGCAGATTTAGAATATGACCCGCAAGAATTTAATATTTTGCTCAAACCTTTTTTAGATGGTTTCGCAGATGTCGTGTATGGCTCTCGTTTTATGGGCGGAAAACCACATCGGATTTTGTTTTTTTGGCACTCGATAGGCAATAAAATACTCACTTTTGTATCCAATATGTTCACTAATTTGAACCTAACAGATATGGAAACTTGCTACAAAATGTTTCGCCGAGAAACCATACAAAATTTGCCTTTACAAGAAAAAAGATTTGGTTTTGAGCCAGAAATAACGGCTCGCATTAGTCGTATTCCGAATATTAGAATATATGAAGTAGGTATTTCTTATTACGGTCGCACGTACGAAGAAGGCAAGAAAATTGGTTGGCGTGATGGCGTTCGAGCAATTTACTGTATTCTAAAATATAATATTTGGGCAAAATAAAAAACAATGGCAACTATATTTACAAAAATCATCAACGGAGAAATTCCTTGCTACAAAATCGCTGAAAACGAGCATTTTTTTGCATTTTTAGACGCTTTTCCAGCAGTAAAAGGTCACGTTTTGGTCGTTCCGAAACAGGAAATAGACAATATATTTGATGTTCCAGACGATATTTTAGCAGGAATGCTCGTGTTTGCAAAACCTATCGCAAAAGCGATTGAGGCGGTTGTGCCTTGTAGCAGAATTGGTATTTCGGTCATTGGCTTAGAAGTTCCTCATGCGCATTTGCACCTCATTCCGCTTAATCAAGCGGCAGATATGAGCCTTCGTAAAAAATTAAATCCTCCGCCAAGCAAAGAAGAGTTTGAGTTACTGGCAGAGCAAATAAAAGCGAATTTGTAATGCTTCTCTCTTAACAAAAAAAACACAGAACTACAAGATAGTTCTGTGTTTTTTTTGTTAGCCTTGTAATTTTTAAATTTTTACAAACTTTTTGATAGAAAAAGCACCATCTTTGTTTTGGATTCTCAATAAATAAGTTCCAGAAGGTAGGGTACTTACATCAATTGTAAAGATAGAATCGGAAGCATTTGCTGTTTGTTTTAAGTGTATTTTTCCCATTGCGTCAAATACACAAATATCGATTTGGTCTGTCGTACTTTTGTCGTAGAGTTCTATCGTAAGCCGTTCTGATGTAGGATTAGGAAAAACATTTACCTCGTTTAATTCATTGCTTAGTGTCTTTGCCTCACTTATTTCTTTGGTAATATTTTGCAATCGCCCTTTACAATTTGGAAACGGACACCCGTTTTTATCTACTCTCAAAAGCCACATATCTTCGTCGGAGTTCTTGTTGATGTAAGTTACAAACAATAGTCCGTTAAAAAATAGAAAAATAAAAAAAAAGCGATAAAAGTTGTATGTTTGGATTACCACAATCAAACTAACAAATTTATCGCAAAATATGAAAGTAATACATACCGTCACAAGTGCAATATTAGGGCAAATG
>JANMGN010000571.1:0-1504 GCA_031374645.1 Chitinophagales bacterium
ACAAAACCTGCTGTACCAACACCTGCTCCTGCCCAATAATTTCCTTTATAAGTACCTCTAATGTGGAAATCTTGATGAAATATTTTGACAGGAACGTATTTTGCCCAAGTAGATATTTCTAAAGATGATTCTTCGTCGAAAGCAAAAATATAACCTACATTCGCATAAATATGTTGTACTCTCGAAAAAGTATGCGAAATATCTGCTGCTTGATATTTAGGTTTCAGACCAAATATTTGAGGAACAGAAATGCCAGTATAAAAATAATCACTATTTCTACCTCGCTCAACACTTTTGAAAAAACTTGCGCCCAATGAAAAATCAGGATACCAAAAACTTTGGTCAGTAGTTGCCCAAGTATCATCTTGATGCCGAACAATTGTGTTATTCAAATCAAGCGAATAATTTACTGCACTTGCTCCGATTCCGAAAGATAAACCGTAACTTTCGAGGTCGCCACTGATAATGCCCGCACAAGAGCCAGAAATACTTTTTTGGCTAATTCGTCCAACCTTGTCATTCATCAAAAAACCTTGCGAAAGCCAACTTATGCCACCACTATTTTCATAAAGGTAACTGCCATTGACGACTTGCGTTTGTGGCGCAGCGTCAGATTTTATCCATTGCATACGCCCCGAAAGACCAAAAGAAAGATTGGTTCTGTACAACAAATAATCGCTGCCGACTGCGGCAGGATTGATAAGTCCTTGCATTTCTTGGTATTGTGTAAAAATGGGAAGCTGTTGCGCCAGTAAGTTATTTGTACAAAAGACAAATAAAATACTGATTTTGAGGAAATTAGGCATGACAAACGAAATTTTTAATTAAATCAATATTTTATAATATTAATTTACAATATACATCACAAAAGTAATGTATTTGGTATTTACTACCAAACTATTATATGTTATTTTTTCTATAAAAAGTAATTATATTACTCTATTTTCACTGTCACAATTTAGTATTTTTTTCTAAATAAAAAATTAAACTAAAAAAAAATGTTTAATAGTATTGTAAATAATACAAAAACATTTAACTTTGCACAAAATTAAAATATGCGTTATAAAGACAGTTACGATTTTGATGAATTAGAAGACGTCCTCGTTGCCGAAGATGATACTGGTACAGGAGAACATTCGTACCTTATTGTGTTCAATGATGACCACAATTCGTTTGATTGGGTAATAGAATCGTTTGTAGAAATCTTGAACCACGAGAACGAACAAGCAGAACAGCTTGCGATTATCATACACTCCAAAGGAAAAGCAACTGTAAAAACGGCTCCTTTGAGTAAACTACGCCCTTTGCGTGAAGGTTTAGTGGATAGAGGTTTGAGTGCTATTATCGAAAATAATTAAGCAAGATAAAATTATATTCTTAAATAAAAAAATGTAAATTACTGATTATCAGCAATTTACATTTTTTGTTTACCTCTAAAATATGTCTAAAAACCCTTTTTTCAAGTTTAATAAATACTATTTTCTATTTGCTATTTTGCTATTTT
>JANMGN010000579.1:0-7733 GCA_031374645.1 Chitinophagales bacterium
TTATATTAAAACGAGGCGAAAGTATATGCTTATGTATATTGCTATAATCGTATCTTGCGCCAAACAAAAGTTTAAATTTGGGATTTATTTTTATTTCATCTTGTGCAAAAACGCCTGTAAGATAGTGCCAAGGTTGATGTGAAGTAGGCGTATCTGTCAAGATGGTATTGTCATCGTAATACGTAGCACGTTCGGCAATTCCAAACAATAAATCGTGTCTTTCGTTGAGTTTTTTGTCCCAAACGAGTTGTGCAAAAAGGATAGATTGGTCAGCTAAATATCTGGTTGTACCGTAATAACTATCTTGCTTATGGCGATTAATGGAGTAGTTTAGAGTGATTTTTTCTTTGTCGGTAGGCAGTTGATAGTTGCCCAAAACTTCCCAACGCTTGGTAAAAATTGTTTCTGCATAGATGCTATCTGTACCTCGAAACTCGGGCGTATATTGCAATTCTCCACCAAAACGGTCTTCCCATACATAACGAAAAGCTATATTCGCCACACGATTATTTTCTCTATCAAAAGTCCATTTATTGAATAGAGAAGCCCGTTTTGCAAGCGTTATATCTGTAAAATTATCTTTATTGATGTCAAAACGTTTGTCAAAATTGAAATAATTTCCACTCAAAACGCTGTGAATTTTTTTACCAATACTAAAACGAGTTGCCAAGTCCACATTGTACTCTTGGTAAGTAGTGGCATTGGCATCAAGGGAAAAACGAGGGACATTTTTTGGGTCTTTGGTAATCACATTTATGATGCCACCCATCGCCTCAGAGCCATACAAAGCAGCAGCAGGTCCTTTTACAATTTCGATGCGTTGCACGATGCTATTTGGAATACCATTCAGACCATAAACGGTCGAAAGTCCGCTGACGATAGGCATACCATCTATCAGAACCATCGTGTAAGGTCCTTCCATACCGTTGATGTGTATATCGCCTGTGTTGCAAACATTACATTGCATTTGCGGACGCACACCATTTACGTTTTGCATCGCTTCAAAAAAGGTTGGAGTAGGGTTGCGCTCAAAGAATTTTGGTGTGTAAATTTCGACAGGGACAACACTTTGCGCTTTTGTCATTTCTTTCATCGTGCCTGTTACTACGATTTCATTGAGGTTGTTTTCGCTTGCTTTTAGCTCAATTGTAGTATAATTTTTGGTATTTTTTACTTCAATATTTTTTAAAACATCAAAATAGCCAATAAACGAAATTTTTACTTCGTATTTGCCTTGTGGGATATTTTTTAAAATAAATTTTCCTGTGCTATCGCTCGTGCCGCCTATATTTAATTTAGGAATGGCAACGGTGGCGAACTCTAAAGGTTTTCCTTCTGCGCTTACATTTACTGTAAAATCCTGTTTTTGTGCTTTTGCTAAAACGCTGATTATCAATAAAATGTAAATTATATTTTTTTTCATTTTCTAATTATATTTGTGAACAATGGCACAAAGGTAATTTTTATTCTTAATTAGTCTAAATAATATTGAATTATTATTTTTATTTGGTCTAAATAATTTGAATAAAACGCTAAAAAAAACGCCTCGTGAAATTTCCACAAGGCGTTTCTTTTATTTCAAACTCATAAGGCAAAAAAATACTATTTTAATTCATCTTAAGTATCCTATCAGTTAAAATTTGTCCACTATCATACTTTACCTCTATTATATAAATACCTGAGAGAAGTTTATCTAAAGAAATATCAATTTTATTAACACCTTTTACTAATACATAAGGTTGAGCATACACTTTTGTACCTGTTATACTTTGTATTGATAGGGTACAATTTTGTCCTTCATTTGTATTAATTTCGACTGAAATATTATTTGTAAATGGATTGGGATAGGCTATTAATTCTGAATTTTGATTATTGCTATTTTTTATACTTTTTGTTTCAATAGCATCTATATAAAAATCCTGTTCTAAAACGTAAGATACATAAGATTGTGAAAAAGATGTTTTAAATTCATTTATAAATTGGTGATTTCCAATGATGCGTTCCTGTGTTGGTCCATCGTATTCTCCGCCAAAATATAATACACCTTTTTCATCATTCATTAGTTGTGATATATTTTCGTCGTCCTCTGAGCCAAATTGTTTTGAACTCACTATATTTCCATTGTTGTCTAAGAGCATCATTAAGACGTCATTTTTGCCATTACTCGTATAAAATGATTTTTTATAGCTGAATTTATTTTTAAAAGTAAGCCCAAGATATAGTGTATTTTTAAGACCAAAACTTAGCGAAATATGCTTGGTATCTACGTTTACACCATCAAAAGAGTTGTACCAGTCTAAATTACCATCGTTATCGAATGAAATTAGAGTGATGTCATCTTGGTTATTACTTTTGACTATTGTTTTCTGCTTTATGGTAATATCTCCCTGCCCTTTGAGTACATAAATAGTTTGTGTACCGTCTGAGGAAGTTTTTGTTGTCAAAAGTTTCAGCTCTTTAGATAATGCTGTGTTAGTAATAGTTCTGATAATTTTTCCATTTTTATCATATATAAGCTGAGAGAGTGTACCAGCAGATGATAAGTCAGCAGAAAGTTGTTGATTATCAGATTTTAGTTCGCCAAAACTAATTCCAGTCAAGTAGGTATTACCTGATAAGTTTTCAGCGATGAAATCGTTACCCATATTCTCAATCACATTATTTGAAACGATATTCCCTTCTTGATTGTATCGTAATATAAATGCTCCTCCTTTTGAGCTTTCGCTTACTACTTTGCCGTCTGCTAATAGCGTTCCGTTGAATGTTCCACTTATGGTAATAGTCCCCGCCTCTTCGTGAAGACTTTTTATGTTTAAATAGTCTTTTGCTGTAATTATTTTTATCCAGTCGATATTAGAATCTTTCTCAAAAGTCAGTGCTATCGTACTACTATCTACTTGTTCTGTTGCTATCCAAAAATCGTAAGTATAATCGTCTAAAAAGTGTGTTATATTAGGTGTTTCAAGCTCCCTTTTGTCATAGGCATTGTATCTGTAATCTAAAAATAGATGTTTATCATTTCCTTCGGTCAATCCATTTACTACTTTTCTGTCCAAATCTCTCGAAATAGAAAAATTCTTAATTATAGATGGCTCGGATGAGCTAAATTTAAGATTTTCTAACGGATTTAGGCTGTTTGAACCAGTCGGATTATTGGTTTTAAAATTATTTTTATCAGGAAATTTAGGATTAAACTGTATCTTAAATAAAGAACCATCATTATTACAGTAGGCTATAGGATCGGCGCAAGAGGTACAGTCTAATTTACAAGTTTCGAAATCTTGTAAATTGCCATTTGTATTAGTAACAGTTACTACGCTACATTTTACTTGTTCAATATCTAACTTAAGAATACTAAAGTTATCAAGACAAAACGTTACAAAAGCACAGTAAGCCCGAGGGTCGTTTCTGTATTTTTCAACTGCCTTTTCCAAAGGAGAGCCTAAATATTGGGGAAAAGCTGAAGTTATATCGCCTTCCCATTTAATAAGTTGATAAAATGGATATTTCCTAGGTGTGGTACAAGTTGTAATGGGTAATGTTATATTAGGGTTTGAATTAAAATAGTCTTGCATATAATCAGGCAATATATCTTTCAAGCAGAAGTTATCATTTAATTTTAAAGTTTCAGGACAATTTATTTTATAGCAACCCGGCGTGGTAGCTTCTATTGTCCCAAATTTAGAGCTCGGAAGAGAGTTGAAAAATCCTGAAAAAGGTGCCTCCCAAACACTAAATCCACCAGGTCCGGGAGCAGAACAGTACCTAACCTTATCACAATAGCTGTCTAAATCTTCTTCTCCACCAACTTCTGAAATTCTCGAAAAATAAGTAATATCATCGATAAGTCCTGCTTTAAGTGCTATTTCAAGTATCACGAGGTATTTACCCAGCTTTACTGTTTCTTTTTCATATTTTTTCGTATCCACTTTTTCTTTTTTTCCTCTACAAAATAGATCTTTCTCGCATTCTGCAAGCCAACTACCATGAGAATAACCTGGGTAAGGAGCTTCTTTATTATTAGTGATTATGTTGCCATTACATACTGTGTTTGTTTCACACAATTCTGTTTTTTTATCATAATTCACAAATTCCACTGATGTATTTTTCTCTCCAGTCTCAAATTGTGCTTTTAATGTACAATTACCAATTTTTACTTGGAGGTAAATGGATTCGTAAGAGTTTAAACCGTTTATAATTCCAGTTTGATACGGAATTAAGCTTGATTTGGTAAGTGGAATTGGAATTTTTCCCCAATAAACTTGAGCATCGTCATTGGGAGCTGTTATTATTATTACTCCAGTACCTGAACCACTAATACCTTTACAAGGTTGCTCTGTCATAGTTACGATGTAAAGAGATGGGTCATTTGGTACATCAGCACCACTATTGAATGTACAACCAGCGGCATCTTTAACAGTTACGAAATGGCGACCACTACCTACATTACTTATACTTTGTGTTGTTCCGCCTGAACTCCATAAGTAATCGATAGGCTCGTTTCCATTAGGTAGCGTAGCTGTCAAAGTTGAGCCACAAGTAATATCTTTCTTTTGCGTTACAGTTAAGTTTCCAACGTTTTTTACCTCAAATGTTTGTGTTGCTTTTTTTCCACACTGATTAGTGACTTCTACGGTATATTTACAAGAGGCTAAGTTTATTTGATTTATGCTCGTTGATTTGTTGAAAGACCATAGCACTTTATAGTCTGCTCCAAATTTGTAAGGGTCTAACGAGATTTTGCCATAGGAATCTCCTGAATTACAATTGTTTTTTACAGTTGCTGTAATATCGGAAGCTGAAAATACATCTTCTTTTAGCTCGTATTGAAGTATTTTAGTGCAAAAGTCAGGATTTCCTGCTTTATGAACGGTTATAGTATAGTTACCTATCCCAATATTGTTGTATATGGCTGAATAAGTATTCTTTACAATAAATGGCTGCCCATTTGGTCCGAAAATACTTATATCGTAGCTTACATTGCTCTGAGGAGTAACATTGACCTTAATAGAACCATTTTTTTGACCTTTGCACGGAGATAAGCCATCAGTGCTGACTTTTATTTCGTCAGGAGCGGTTATTTTAAAACCTTGTTCGCCAGTACAGCCCGAAGTATTTGTAACTACTATTTTATAGTCGCCAATAGCAAGATTAGCCCATTGAATAGGCGCAGCAGGCCCACTTTTTCCGACAGATACCCAGTTCAGATTTCTGAACCAAAAGCACTCAAAAGTCAGCCCAGCAGGATTGCTACCTGTAAATAACGCATTTAGTTTACCATCGTCTTTAGAACAACTGCTTGCAGCATTTATTTCCCATATCAGTGGAACGGGAATTTGGGATTCGTCTTTGACTTCGATGCAAGTACTTGCAGAACAACAAGTGAAATCTGTTACTGTAACACAATAAGTACCAGCATTTAAATTACTTATGTTTGCCTGAGTTGCTCCGTTACTCCATTTAAAGGTATATGGAGGTATTCCTTTTCCACTTATTTTACTGGTAATAGCGCCATTTGCTACGTTGCAAGACGTAATATTTTTTGCTGTAAAATTTGCAATAAATTGAGCATACAAATTAAAAGAAAAAAATATTAGTAGTAGTGTATTTAGTAGTTTCATTATTTTTTCATTATTTTGAGTTTTTATTCATTATTTTTGGTATAGTTCATATTTTCCACCTAATTCTTCTATATATAATTTCTTTAGCTGCTCTAATCTATATGCTGCTGCAATGTTAAAGTGGAGTTGTTCTAATTTTGCCAAATCTCCTTTGTAACATGTAAGTATTCCGTTTCCCGCTTGTTCATACATTTCAATATATTTTATAAGAGTATCATTATCTATATCCCAAAAATTCATTTTCATAACTCTATTGTAATATGAAAGTGCATTATCTATATTATTTTGCTTTAATTCAATATTTCCTGCCTTAATCAAATAATCGTAGTATAACAAGTTTTCATTAATTATTTTATTATGTTTATTTTCAATTGCAATTTTTAATTCTCTTTGACGAATAGAAATTAAAAGTGTATCATCTGTATTGTTTGGAATCCATTGTATTTTCTTATCAAGAGCCTCTTGATATAAATTACTATTCTGACTAACGTTTGTCATAATAGAATCAAGAAAATTAGTCGAAAAATTTATTTTAGTAGAGTTTTTTCTATCTAACCACATAGAATACGAAAGTAATGAAAGAAATACTTCATTTTCTTTATAATTCGTAATTGTAATATTATCTAAAAATATATTTTGAAATTGAATAAACTTCTTTATGTTATATTCTTTTGTTAAGGATAAGCCATCTAACTCAATTTTCATCTGAGTTATTTTTTCGTTTGAATTTTGAGAAAATACTGTAACTGTCAGTATAAAAAATAAAAGTAATAGTGTTATTTTCATTATAAGTGTTTCTTTTTTGATTTAAAAGTTGAATTTGTAATATTTATTTCTTTCCTGTGTAGTTCATTTGATGATAGAACCGTTGAATTTCCTGATAAAAATTTTTGATTAATAATTAATCCAACTTTGTTTTCATTAATTGCGTTTTGAGTAAAATGATTCTGAATAAGATTTGTGATTGGACTTATATTAGCCCCATGACAATCTTGCGTCGGAAAAAAGTCTTCTGAGTCGATTACCCATGAATTAGACACTTGATTTTGATAAAAATCGAAAAATATTGTACTTGCAATTTCGTCTACAGTTGTATTAGTCGGCAATGTACCATACCATAGAGGATTAATATCGTTGGTTGAAAAATAGTTTCCAGAAGTAACACTATTACATTTTTCGGTAATGATGTGTCCTTCGTAATCAGAAAAACCAATAGGCGCAATATCTGGTCCAACATAATATTGAAAACAGATATTAGGCTTAGGTATTAAGTCATACCAAGTATCATTTTTATCGGGGCTGCTGCTTGGGTCTAGTTTAACAAATGTTGGAGATATGGCATTGTTATAAACTACTTTATGTTTTTTTATAAGTGGTATGTCCCTTAGATTTATATCACTACTTTTATCTCTAACTTCAATTGTAATAATAATGCTTTCTTTATCTATCACCCAGTTATTTTTGAAATAGACAGTTGTAGCTAAACTTTCATATGTTTTGTAATAATAATTAGGGATATTTTGCCCGTTTTCTTTAAAAAAATCGAATTTCAACAACCTTATGTTTTTTGTTACCGTAGGTAAATCAGCAGTTGAAGAAAATGAAGCACTGGCACTTGAAACACTAAATATAACTTCAAAATCTTCTAAAGTGGATAAATCAATTTCTGTATATGGTTTACATGAGTTTCCTGCTTTTGTAACACAGTCAATATCATAAAATTGAATACCAACATTTACTCGAAAACCTTCTTTTGCTTTAATGTCAGCAGTCGTATTTGGTAATATTTTGTAAAATGTTATTCCACCAGCGTTTGGAGTCAGCAAATTGGCTTGAACAGCTGGTTTTATTGGATAATACTTTTCAGTACACCCTGAAATACTTTCTTGTCCAAATACAAATATCGGAAAAGCCAAAACGAACAATAAAATAAATTTTTTCATAAGCGAAATTTAAAAAAAGTGATTAAAAAATGTAAGATGTTAAAAAAATAAAAATTCCATACGGAAAGGCGAGCTTTTTTAGAAAAAAGAATGAAAAAGTATATTCATTCGATTATAGGCATAAAAAAGCGCAGACTATTCCAATTGCTAACTACGAAGCCTGTCCAAA
>JANMGN010000603.1:0-3574 GCA_031374645.1 Chitinophagales bacterium
CGTACAAGGTTTGGCAAATGAAAATGAAATATATTTTTTAGGAAAAAACATCAAAATATACAGCCATCAAACAAGTAATGATTTGAATAAATTGATGCTCGAAGCTGACTTTGTCATCAGCCGTTCGGGATATTCTACGATTATGGATTTGGTTGTTTTACAAAAAAAAGCCTTGCTAATTCCTACACCTGGACAAAGTGAACAAGAGTATTTAGCAAAGCGTTTTGAAGAAAAAAGCATTTTTTTGATGCAAAAACAAGAAAATTTGAACTTAGAAGCCATTTTATAAGCAGATTTTAGGACAACGTACATTTTACTCATTTACCAATCGCCCATTGCTTATTGCCCATTATTTTTAGGTAAACGAAGCACTTTTCGATCTTCTGGATTTTTTCGTTGCGTATGTGTTTCTAATATTATTTTACCTTCTTTTCTGGCAGCTTCACTTTTGCGAATAGACCACAATTTTTCTACAATTACCTTATTATGCCCTGCTGCCACGACTGGAAAAGGATAATCTTTGCCCAGTTCACAATTGTAAAAAACTTGCTCCATTGCATTGAGTTTCCAAGGCTCATGCAACAAACCTGCTGGAATATCTCGTAACTCAGGCATCCATTCTTTGATAAAAATACCTTCGGGATCGTGCTCAATAGATTGCTTGACAGGGTTGTACGTACGAACAAGGTTTACGCCTGTCACACCTGCTTGCATCTGAAATTGAGAATAATGAATTCCTGGCTCATAATCCAAAAACATACGTGCCAAATGCGGCGTTCCACTTTGCCAAGATTGTCCCAAATGATGCGTCAAAAAAGAAACGCACATGGCACGCAAGCGAAAATTGAGCCAGCCTGTTGCTCGGACAGCACGCATCGCAGCATCTACTAAAGGAAAACCTGTACGACTATTTTCCCAAGCATCGAGCAAAGCTGGGTCGGCTGTATCGTCATACACTTTAGCAAAAGTGCTATTGACACTTTGAAACTCGTAGGTAGGTTGGCGTTCGAGTTTTTGCATAAAATGCGATTGCCAAAATACACGAGAGAGAAAATTCTGCAAATCTCGTTTGTAAGTTGCTTTTGCGATAGCGATATTGGTCGCTTGATATACTTGTCTGATACTTATATTTCCAAAAGCAATGTAAGGCGAAAGTCGAGAACAATGTCGGCGACTACTATCTGGTTTAGAGATATTTTTCATGTAACCAATCGCATTTTTTGCCAAAAAATCACTTAAAATACGCAACGCAATGCTTTCTCCGCCTGTTTGCATCAATGGATTTTTTTCAAAAACGGCTTGTGGCAAATCTCCAACTTGCAACGTATCGTAAGTATTTTTTTCTAAAAAAACAGTCTGCAACTTTCCTCTTTCGATTTCAACTTGTGGCGTTTCCATGACTTCTACAAATTTTCTATCCCAATGGTCACGGCTTTTCAAACGGCGAATAATACCTGCTTGCTGAAATTCTACAAACGGAATTTGTACTTTTTTCAGATGTTTAATTACCGCAATATCTCGCTGATAAGAAGCCCAATTACCTGTTTCTTGGTGTGCATAGATGCCTTGAACATCAAAAAGAGAAGCTAATTTTTCAAAAGTAGGAATAACCTCGTTGTGAAACCAATACAAACGCAGCTCCCGTTTACTCAAAAGCTCTTGCATATCTTCCAAAGATTGCAGCACAAAACGCCAATGCCGAACGTCCCAATCTTCTTTTTGAGCCATAGAAGGCTCGAAAATATAACATATCAGCACAGGAAAACCAGCCTTTACCGCAGCAGCAAGCGGTGCATGGTCACGTAAGCGCAAGTCACGTTTGAGCCAAACGATAGATATGGTTTGTTTAGACATTTTTTTGAAACAAAAAAGGAGAGAGAATGTTTTGGGGACTATGAATAATGAATAATGAATAATTAAAAATGAATAATGAATAATTAAAAAATCCTGTTAATCAGCACTTTATGTAACCAAACTGTTCTGCTTATTTTTTGTTTCACTATGTAACCATTAAAAAATAACTTATTGAATTTTTTGAAAAATGACAAAAGAAAAGCGAATTTATACATGAAGTACAAATTCGCTTTAACTTTAAGACATGAAAAACATTTTCTTATTCGTTAGCTGCTACTGGAGCTGCAACATTTGAAACTTTTACTGCTTCTTTTCTTGGTGCTGTAGTGGCATCAGTAGTTCTGCTTTCGCCTGCACAAGATTTACCTGCACCTGGCTTTGAGCAACAAGCCTTTGCTTTTGCGCAACCTGCTTTTTCCTCTGTTGTGTTAGCAACTTTTTTTACCATCGCTTCGCCAGCAACTTGCGTTGTAGAGGTAGAAGCCTCAGATTTTGTGCAAGAAGCTGTTTTTTTAGCGCAGCAAGATTGTGCGTTTACGTTTGTCAATGCAGCAAAGCTCGCAAATACAAACAACATCATTAATTTTTTCATTTTAAAAATTTATTTTATTTTTGTTAAATTAAAATCTTTTACCAAAAGTAAGCACTTCTTCGTTATCATGCAATACTTTTGTACGATTTTTTACATATTTAACAAAATTTTTAGATGAAAGTTCTCTTAATTAATGTAAAGTAAAAAATAAATTAAATGTAATCATCTCAAAATCAGTGTTTTATAATTATTTTTATAAAAATAAACAAAATGAAACTTAGTGTAATTCCTACGGGAAATTTTAAACTTGATGGCGGCTCGATGTTTGGTATTGTTCCTAAATCGATGTGGTCTAAACTGAATCCACCCGACGAAAATAATCTTTGTACTTGGGCAATGCGTACTTTATTGGTAGAAACAGGCGACAAAAAAATACTAATAGATACAGGTATTGGCAACAAGCAAGATGCCAAATTTCGCTCACATTTTAATCCGACAGAGCATATTTTGAAACAATCTCTTTGGGCAAAAAATATCCAAATGGAGCAAATCACAGACGTTATTTTGACGCATTTACATTTTGACCATGTTGGCGGAGCTTGTGATTTTGATGCAAAAAATAATATCGTACCTGCTTTTCAAGATGCAAGGTATTGGTCAAATGAAGCGCAATGGAACTGGGCAATGCAGCCCAACATGAAAGAAAAAGCCTCTTTTTTACAAGAGAATTTTGTTCCTTTGAAAAAAGAAAATCGTTTACAATTTATTGATATTCAACAAGATATAGTTTTTTTAGACGATATAAAACTGCATTTTACCAACGGACATACAGAAAAGATGATGATGCCAATTATTACTGTAAATGGAAAAACAGTGGTATTTTGTGCGGATTCTCTGGCGGCTTCTTACTTCGTAGGGATGCCCTACGTGATGAGCTACGATATTCGCCCTTTGGATACACTCGAAGAAAAAGAATGGTTACTTTCGGAAGCGGCTGATAAAAATTGGATTTTATTTTTTGAACATGACCCTGTTTATGAAGCCGCAACGATTAAGCGAAATGAACAAGGGCGTTTTGTAGTGGATAAAGTAGGAGATTTGGAAATGTTTTTGAATGATTATATTGTGTATTAAGTTTTCGCAATTTTCTAACATAGATTTTACCGTTATGTCGTCACTTTTTTTCTT
>JANMGN010000616.1:0-4594 GCA_031374645.1 Chitinophagales bacterium
TGTACAACGAGGTGCGGCTGCACCGCAGTTGCACAAAGTGCGGCTATCGCCAGCCCTTCGTACAACTACGGTTTTGTGAAATTGAAAAATCTTTTCACTATCGTTCAAAATTTTTCAACTTCACAAAGCCGCACCTCGTTGTGTGCAAGCATATAAACGACACTTAAACTTACAGATAAAATAAAAATATAATACAATTATGAACTTTAAATTTGCGGAACAAATTAATCCAGACATAGAAAATTTTGACTTTTCAAAAGCATTGAACATTGGAGAAACTGCACTCAAACAAATTCCCATGACAGATTTCCACTTTGTTATTGGACAATCTTTAATACATGAAGCAGACAGTTTGGTGACTTGGATAGACAATTTCTATAAATTGACTTTAAAGAAAATTGACATAAAAGCACTTTACTTTGAGATGAACGAATTTGATATTAATACAGGCACTTGGTATATTGACGGATTTGCATTTAACGAAGATGGTGGACTAGATTTATACGATATGGAATGGCTTTGCGATGTTACAAGAGAAACTATGACATCAACGGAATTTGTTTTGACGGGCTATGAAAAACTTCAACAATCTTTTGCAGATATTGAAGAACAAGACGAAAATGATGAATTGAGTGCCGATTTACAAAATGCAAGGGACTGGGCAGAACAAATAATAATCACAAGATTTATGGAGTTAATGCGGACAGGACATATAAAAGCAAAAGAACAAAATCTTGGTTGGGCGAAAATTCCAATATATTTCACAGAACATTCTTATGACTTTGTTGTAAAATCGGACAATTAAACGTAGTAAGCTAACAAAAAATACCTGCACACAACATGGGTTTGCCAAAATTGGGGCATTTGTACTAAATTCAAACATTTGTACTTCCACAACCAAAAAACGCCGCCTACAACACTCAATTGACCAAAACTTAATTTCAAACTTAAAAAAATAAGTATTCCTACCTATTTCGCTATCTACAAAAAAATACTAACTTTGTAAGATGAAAAGATTTGTACTTATACAGTTCATATTATGTTATTGCTTGTCGTTTGTGAACGCCAATACAATTGAACTGGAAGTCTTCCAACTGACGGACAAAAGCCGAGCTTTAAAGATTGAAGACGTGCTATCCTCTCCTCAGTTTTCAAAAGTACAAGATATAAAAGACTTGAATTTTGGTATCACGGTATCTAATTTTTGGCTCAAAATAGTAGTGCGAAATACCGTTTTGGAAGCAAGTCACAAACTCGTTTTAGCCACAATTGTACCAGATACTATTGAAGTATATCGCTTCGATAAAGGTATTTTAAGCAAAACACTAATAGGCGAAAGCATTCCAAGTACCGAGCGATTTTTAAATTATTATTTTAAGCCCATTGATGAAGAAACAGTTTTGTATCTTAAAATAAAAGGTGACGGACAACCAATTGCACTACCAATTAGTATTGTCAGAAGTGATAACGGAAATGATACAGGAGTAGCTTCTGTATTATTTTCTGGTCTATTATATGGTATTGTTTGTTTGATTTTAATCATCAATATTGTATTTTATATAGGAAATCGTGAAAAATTGTATGTATTTTTCTTTGTTTTTAATATTTTTTCTACTGGTGTAGTCATGTATTTTGATGGTTTTGTAAAATGCTTACTTTTCCCAAATCAGTCTTATTGGAACAATCAGTTTGCCGCCATTGCTTTATGTGGTAGTTTTATCGCAGCAAATTATTACTTTCATGAATTTTTGAATATTAAAATTCATCGACCTATTTTGACCAAATTTTTTGAAGGTATAAATCTTAGCTTTTGGATAATTTTGGGCATTTCGTTTTGGCATCCCGTAGGTTTTAATTTTTACATCAAGTCGAATATACTCATTACCTCTGCGGAAGCGATTTTGCTTGCAGTTAGCGTATATATGGTAAGGTTCAAAGAAAAAGAATATATTGTTGCTCAAATGGTTTCTATCTGTTTGGTTATTATTTTTGGTACAATTTTGCAGTTGTATTTTTTTGGATTGCTACCCATTAATGCTGTGACAAGATATGCACTACATGGTATGATACTGCCGCAAATCTTTATTCAGACCTTTGTATTGGGCAAACGTTTTACAATTTTGGCAAAAGAGCGTTTGGCATTACAAACGACTTTGCTAAAATCAGCAGAGCAATATTCTCAGTCTTTGATTTCTACTTTGGAAGAGGAGCGACAACGCCTTTCCTCAGAATTTCATGACAGTATTGGTCAAAATTTGCTCGTCATTCGCAATCAAATTCTTTTGATGCTAAAACAAAATTATACAGAAGCTCAAAAACAAAAACTCAACGGACTTGCTACGATTACCTCTGAAACGTTAGATGAAATTAGGCTAATTTCTCAGAATTTACGCCCTACAACACTTAATTCTATCGGGCTTACAGCTTCTCTTTTTAACATGATGGAGCGACTAAAAAGTGCTACTAAAATTACAATACATTTTGTATGTCCCCAAAATATTGATGATATTATTGCTAAGGATTTGGAAATCAATATTTACCGAATTTTGCAAGAATTAACCAATAATCTACTCAAACATTCCGAAGCAAGTATTTGTACGATAAAAATTACGCATCAGAATCAAGAAATTTTGATGTGCATAGAAGATAATGGCGTTGGTTTTGATGCAAAAAAAGTAATTTCGAACAATTTAGGAAATGGATTTTCGAGTATAAAAGAAAGGGTCAAAATATTGAAAGGTACGATAGATATTAGCTCTGATTTGCAAAAAGGAACTATTTTTATCATTAAAATTCCAACTATACAATGAGTGATACGCTAAAAATATTAGTCGTGGACGATCATCCTATTTTTTTGAAAGGATTGGTCGAGGTGCTTCAAGATGAAATACCAAGTGCGGAAATTGTATCTTATACTTCTTCTAAAATAGCATTGTTGATGGCTTCGCAAAATCTGTCTGATATTGCCGTTTTGGATTTAGATATGCCTGAAATGAACGGTATTGCGCTTGGAACAGAGCTAAAAAATCGATTTTCGAGCATAAAAGTCATTATTTTGACTATGCACAAAGAACCTGATATTATTCGTTCTGTGATGGCAAAAGGTATCGATGGCTATGTTTTTAAAGACGATGCCGTGAATGATGTACTTGATGCGATTCAAGATGTAATCTGCGGAAAACAGTATATTTCTAAAGCTACTAAACATTTTCAAGCCGAACTTGACCTTAATTTTATGGACGTTTTGACCAAAACAGAACTATTGATTTTAAAAGCTATCGCAAACCATAAAACAACAAAAGAAATCGCAGATGAAACTTTTGTGAGTACAAAAACTATTGATAACCACAGAAATAATATTTCTCGAAAATTAAGTCTGCAAGGAAGCAATAGTTTACTTAAATTTGCGCTAAATAACAAGCAATTTATTACCTAATCCCAATTTTAAAAAATGAGTACTCCTACCTATTTTTTGAGTTAAAGAAATAACATAGTTTTGCAACATAATTTTAAACCAAAATATCAAATGAAAAAAAACTTGTTACTCCTTTTAGCCAGCCTATATTGTTTGGCTTGTCAAAATTCAGTAAATAATACTGACGCTTGGGCAAATTTCCTCAAATGCTCGGATAGCAAATGTTTAAAAGAAACAATCGCCGTAAAAGACGCTTTATTAAAAAATCCAAAAGAAATTTTAACGCAATTTCAAGCGACCTACGAAAGTGGCGATGACCGTGTTGTAGGTTGGCTATTTATCCTCCGAGATAGCGTTTTGATTAATCCTAAAATGGGGACAATTGATGCTCGCCTCAAAATGCAGCAAGATATTATCACAGCAGCAAAACCTTTTGAAAAAGACCCAAAAGTAAGTGAAATGGCTAAAAACGTCATGGATTACTTGAGTTTAACTACGGTTGATGTAAATGGTAAAATCAACGAAATAACAGAAGGCGAATATGATGTAACCACAAAGCCATATTGCTACCAATTTAGTAAAGATGGCGAACACATTGCTTGTCGCTTAGACGTTGCTGAAAATGGTCAGTTTTCTGGCTATTACAATTGGTATATTGATGGAAAAGACGGAACACAAGGCGTTTTGAGTAGCAAAAGTAATTTCAATGACGAAACATTGTACATGGAATATACTTATATGCAAGAAGGAATAGTTACGACTGAGCCGCTTATTTTTACTAAAAAAGGGACGACTTTGACCAATTTAGTAAGCGATGTTTTTGATAAAAATGGTAGAATGGTACTTTCTAAAAAAGAAAAATTAAAATCAGGAAATACGCTAAATTCAGTCGATTGTAGCCAAATTGACAAAGAAATAAAACCTATCGTAGTGATGGAAAAAGATAATCTTTTTAGCCATCCTGACCCGAGTTATACCGAAAAAGACCTCCAAGTAGTGGATAAATTACAAGGCGAATGGCAATCTTTGGACGACCCAAAAGCCAGTATTAAAATCGAAAACGGCAAATATCAGGATATTTACAAAGGAGAAAATGAAATGCCTTCTATGCGCTGCGTGTATTATCCCGTTTGTCCAAAAGACTGCAATCCTATCACAAAAATGCCTTGTTTGAAAATC
>JANMGN010000639.1:0-1646 GCA_031374645.1 Chitinophagales bacterium
GAAATAGTATTGTTTTTCGCTCAAAACGAGAAATAAATTTTTTGTTTTAGCGATATAAGCGAAGAAAAAACTTGACATTGATATAATCCTACTGTACCTTTGTAAAAAAATAACGACAACTTTTCTTTAACATCGTTGTTAATATAATATGAAATAAACAGAAATAGAAAGTACAAAAGTAGTGCTTTTATTTCTTTAAAATATTTAGCGATTTGCTTTAAAAATCTGGCACATATAAAATTACGACCATAATTACCGTCAGAGTTAAGCACATCGCTCACGTTGCATAACAGCGCGTGAGCGTGTTTTCTCTTACATGGTAAAAGGTGCTTGGTCGTTCCTATATGTGTGTAAGTAAGTACGCTCTGCGCTGTTTTGCATTTGCAATATAGTGTGGAAATTTTCTAGACCAATTTAACCAAAACACACTATGCACACTCCTTTTCTACGACGGCGTGGCTGCCAAAAAGCTAACCAAACCCTATTTCCTAATTTCAATCTTTTCATCATGAAAAAAATACTTTTTTTCTCGCTTAATTGTTTGATTATCAGCTTTTTAGGAAGCTGTGGTAAAAAAGACTATACCAGTATAGAAGGACAAGTACTCGAAAAAGGCTCTAATAAAGGCATTGCGAATGCCAAGGTCATTTTCTCGGAGTGCGTGCCAGGCGATGGCTTCGGAGCAAGTGCTATCTGCCTTGATATAGAAACCGTACTGACCAATGCACAAGGCAAGTATATCCTCACAAAAGAAAAAGACGATGCTACCTACTACCGCATACGTGCCGAAAAAAACAACTATGGCAAGCCCGTAGAAGTTTTTCAGACCGCAAATGCAGGAGAAAAAAGCAAAAATCTTAATTTTACACTGCCCGCTTTTGCTTGGATAAAGTTTCATGTCAAAAATGTAAATCCGTTTGATGATAGTGATTATATCGCTGCGCCAGGTGCTTCTGGTGGAAATCTTGATTATCGCTTTTATGGAAAAACAGTAGATACTACCTATATTTTAGGTGGAAGTAAATACCCTGGCGGATTTAACTTTGGTATTGATTGGACAATAATAAAAAATAATAAACAAAAAGAGATAGAAGATTCCATTTTTTTTATTCCTTTGGATACAGTATATTATAAAATAAAATACTGAAAATTCAAAAAAGAATACTCTAAATTATACTGTCGCAGTATAATGAGCCAATTTATTTTCTAAAATTTAAAAATCTAATATTATGATACATAAATTCATAATGAGTGTAGTATTTGTACTATCACTCATCGGGCATAGCTATGTCCTTAACGCACAGTGCAAAGCTAGTTGCAGTAGCACGACTCAATACAATCTCAACGAGGTAGTTATTTGCAATAAAGAAGGTTGCGGAAAAAATGGGGATTTCTCATTTTCTCGTTCCGCATCACTTTTCAGTACGGTTCGCTTTAGAACAGAAGGAGTGCCTTTATCTCCTTGTGTTGGTATTTTATTACACAACAACGAAGCCTAAATCTACCGCAATTTGCGGAACTTCTATTTTTTTTCTAAAAAAATTACTAAAAATTTAATATATGAAAATAATTTTTTAAACAAAAAGTATTAAAAATAAAAAATATTTCACAATATTCTGATAATCAATTATTTACACTAAAAAATA
>JANMGN010000658.1:0-2247 GCA_031374645.1 Chitinophagales bacterium
TGTAAAAAATAAAAATACACTATAATTATTCTTTACATTTTCACAAAGTGAAAAATTATAAAAGTTAAATTTGTAAATATATCTGTTTAAATTCGTATAAATTAAGGTAAAAAAAATCAAAATATCTATCTTTGTAAAAAATATTTTTCACAACCATAAAATATACCAATCCATTTCAAATGAAAAATTACCTTCTATTGGGCTTTTTAGTCCTCCTTCGTTTCAATACTATTTTTGCACAATGCGCTCCCAAAATGGTGCTATTTGAACAAAGCTGTTTTAAGGATTGTGGGCCTTGTATAAGCCATCAATACGATGACATCGACCCTCTTTATGCAAAAAATAAGGATAAAATTGCTATGGTTGTCTATACACAAGCTCCAATTGGGATAGGAACTTACTCGCAAAAAAACTTACCTTATGCCAGTTTTTATGAAACTTTTAATATGGAATATCAGTCTTTGATAACCGCTGACCGAACTTTTTTAGCAAACAATTACAACAATACGCAAGGCCCAACCTCAGAAGCCGTCGAGGACGCAAAAGAAGCATTTGAAACACAATATAATTCAAAATACTCGCCTGTTTCGGTCGGGATTTCAAGCACTTACGATGCTGCCACAAGGAAAGTTGATGTGAAATTGACGGCAAATTTTTGTGATACCGCATCAGGCGACCTAAGATTTTATTTAGTGCTGACGCAAGATACCGTAATTGGACCAAAAGGAATTGCGTATGCGCAAAATGTGAACGCAACAGTAGGTACTAAATGGAATGGTTACGATGTTGTTTCTTTTACAGGAAGCGGTGGTGCTTGGCTCGAATCTTATCCTTTTAAAGATGCGGTAAAATACCAACCTTCGGGCTTTTTTGGTAATGCTGGCATCATTCCACAAAAGCCAGTTATTGGCAAAACTTATACAGAAAACTATTCATTTACGTTGCCTTTAAAAAATAATAGCAGCGAAAAAGTCGATATTGATCCAAAAAGGATACAAATTGTGGCTTCCGTAGTCAAAAAAGGAACTTTTAAAAATCGTCAAGCATTGAATAGCAACAAAAAATACCTGATTTCTAAGTCGGTAAATACAGCTGAAATAATGCAAAATGATGCCATAAACCTTACTACAAACAATCCCGTGAACAATGTTTTGATAGTAAATTATTCAACTCCTAAAAGTGGAATTGGAGCAATAAATATATACAACTCTGGCGGGGAAATCATCAAAAATATCAAAGATGTAGCGTATAATTCAAGTAATTCGAGCCTAAATATTGACGTTTCTGAGTTCAATAACGGTATTTATTTTCTCAGTTTGAATATAAACGGAGCTTATCATACACGTAAATTTGTAATAAATAAATAACCATGAAAAAACACCTTACTTTTCTCCTGTTTACATATTGTTGTGTATGTTTTGGACAACAATCCGTTAAAATATTTAAAAATGGAGTAAATATTGAAAAAACAACAATAACAATTCCTGGAACTTCGGCAGACGAAGACTTGGTAGCAGACGGAATTAGTGTTGTCAGTAACATCAATAATATAGTTGAAATCAGGACAAAAAGGTACGAACTATCTTACGTTCCCGAAAGCTATAATTTTATTTGTTGGGGAGTATGCGAAGCACCTTTTAACCACAAAGGCGGAAAAGACCCTTTTTATATTTTAAATACTTCTGTAAAAATCACGGATAAATATGATGGCTTTTCAGCACATTACTTACCACAGGGAACTATCGGCAGCAGCGAATACCGCTACGTCTTTTTTGACATCAAAAATCCTACGGATTCCGCTTGGTTCAATGTTGTTTTTAGCACAAAACTAACTAATTCGACTGGAATTGACGAAGAAAAAGGTTTTAAAATATACCCAAATCCAGCAACTGAAACGGTAAAAATAGATTTTTTTGAAAGCAACGAAACAAGCAGTAGAATCAATATTTTTAACATAATGGGTAGCAAAATAACTTCGCTCCATAAGCTAAAAAATGAAAATTCCATAACATGGAATCTAACTGACGACACTGACAATCCAATTGAGAATGGCTTATATTTTTGTCAATTTATGCTAAAAAATCAATCTGTTACAAAAAAAATAATGGTAAAAAGATAATTTTTTTACTATTAAGTAGCTGGGCTAAAATAATCATAATTTTTTTAAAGGGAAGTCGTTGTAAAATAACAACGTAACTTCCTTGCAGTCAGTTACTTATGTTATTTTACAACGCCAAAAAAATTACC
>JANMGN010000671.1:0-3169 GCA_031374645.1 Chitinophagales bacterium
GGTAATTTTACTCGGACTGACTTCTAACAAAGGTTCAAATGATTTTCAATTCACACAAAGCACTGATAATCAGTATCTTTACGAACAAGTTATCACGAAATCGCAACAATGGGGAACTTCCGAAAATATGATGTATGTCGTAGGAGCGACGCATCCTGAGAAGTTTGCGCATATACGTTCGCTTGCGCCCGAACACTTTTTTTTAGTGCCTGGCGTAGGTGCGCAAGGAGGCGATTTGGCAGCATTGACAAAATACGGGCGCAATGTACAATGTGGACTTTTGGTAAACTCCGCAAGAGGAATTATTTACGCTTCCAATGATGCTTTTTTTGCCGAAAATGCACGTGACGAGGCAGAAAAAATGCAGAAAATGATGCGTTTAGAATTATAAATATAACTATTACTTAAAAATTATTCATCAAATTCTTTAATGAAAAAAGATATTCCAGTATTAAAAGTAGAAGATTTGGCAATTGCCATAGTACCAAAGGAAGATGATTCTGCCTTTTGGGATGTTTATGTTATTAATTTAAAAGACGAAGCTATCAAAAGTGTTATAATCACAGCGAGAGCTTTTGGAGAGATAGACGGAGTAGCACGACAATCGGCAATGATGCGTTATTTTTTAGAAGAGATGCCTCCTTTGGATATACAATTCTTAGAACATTTGCCCAATGATTTGACCGCCTTAACCAACGAATATTGGGTAAGTTACAGTTATGATAATCATCTCTGGGACAAACGTTTATTGATTTTGCCAGGCAGTTTTGAGCCTATCAATTTTATTCCAATTCCTTTTATCGAACGAGAAGGTATTTTGAAAAGATAAAATTAATCAAAAAAAAACGCTAAACATGATAAAGTTTAGCGTTTTTTTTTTGTCTTATTTATCTCAATGAAATTACAAAAAAAGACATCCTGTGAACCACCAACAGGATGCCTTAAATCTAAAACTAAATGGTACTAATTTATGTAGAACCTCACTTGCCAAATTAGCGTTACGGCAACAAAATCATTTTACGTACGACATGGGATTTTCCCGCTTCGATACGATAAATGAGTACGCCTGTAACATTCAAATCATCTTTGTTTACTACAAATTGATTGTAGCCACGTGTTGCTTGCTGGCGTAAAACCTTGATTTCACTGCCTGCTGCATTGTATATTTTCAAAGTAACTTCGCCCGCTTCTGTAGTTTGATAGCCAATGCTTGTCGTACCGTTAAAAGGGTTGGGTTGATTTTGATATACTTCAAATTTGCTATTTTCTTCGTTGCCAAATTTTAGACTGATACCAGCAATTACACCACTTTCGTTATACGCCTCAGCGTTTACCAAACGAGAATCAAGTGTCAATACTTCTGATAATCTTGCACTTTTTTTAGCTTTTACATTCAAATAAAATAACACGTCATTTTCATTGATAGTCGCATCGTTTATTTTAGACCAAGAAGCTGAAATCAAACCTTCACGCAAGTCTGCAAAACTAAAATTATCATTGCTAATTCCTGCGATATTTCCTTTTTCTATACTGATAAAATCAAATGCTTCTGTATCAAAGCCTAAGGTAAATTGCGCTGCAACATATTTAGATAAGTCACTCATTTTGAATGGGATACGCAAGTTTTCGCCTTTGCTAAATGTTTTGTTTTCTACCACAAAATTATCAGCGAAATCACTTCTGCTTCCTGCATTTCCAGCCAATGTACTTGGCGTTGCGCTTGCATTTAAGTCACCAATTTTTACACCTACAAAATCATTTTGTAACTGTGTAGTCGTCAGTTGTAAGTCAATAACTTCTGGGAAAACTGTACTCCAAGGATCTTTTGGTGTAGGGAAAACAAAAGATTTTGGTATAAATCTCCATGATTTATTATTAGGAAAAGTCGTGTAAATTGCTAACACTAATTTTCTCAATTCATTCACGTCGCCTACCGTAATTTTACCATTATTGTCCACATCAGCAGCAATCAGTTTGTAAGGTGAAACCAAAGTAGCTACACCTAAAATATGGCGATTTATCAAATAAATATCGTAAGTAGAAACACCGTTTACATGGTTGGTATTTTTTTCAGGCGTAATTTTATACTTATTACCTGTTGGAATACTTTTGAATAAAAATTTACCCGCAGCATCTGTTACAATACCTACCGAACCAGCATACGTAATGTTCATATTTACATTTTCTACTTCTTTTACTTCTTCTGTTTTTACCAAACCAGCGACTGCAACCATCTGAGTTGGGCCATTTTTACAAGCACCCATATTATTTTGCACATCAATATATGTTTCACAATAATCTTGGTTGCCGCTTTCGTCCGTTACCCAAAGGCGGATAAAACGCTGTCCTAAACTATCGCAAGTATATTGACGCATCGTATCATTTACGTTTGAAGAAAATGAAAATTTCAATTTTCCTTTTACTGTACAATTGTCATAACTTCCTGCATCTATCATTGTTGCAAAAATCCAACTTTCGCCACCTGTACCAGGCGCACCGAAAGGCGTGATTGTCGTAGAAAATCCGTGAAAACAAATTGGCGTAGGTTTTTTGCCATCTTTTACTGTCACTTTCATTTCTTTTACTGTCATATTTCCACAACCATCGTTAGCAAAAAACTTCACAGTAGTAGTTCCGTACGGATAAATACCTGTTGCGTTATCGCCATTTGTATTAAAATTATTCGTAATCGTTACCGTTGGGCTACAATCTTTGGCGGTTGCCTTCGGGAAAGTTACCAAAATAGAATTACAATCTTTTCCTTGTGCAAAAACTATCGTATCTTTTGGTACGAATAAATCAGGCACTTGGTTGTCCATTACATTCAATGTCTGTGTATATTCCCAACGACCACCGCCATTAGGATTATTTGGGTTGTAAGTACACCAATCAATAACCGTCCATTTTCTCAATATTTTGAAACAAGTAGAACCATTCAAAGTGAAATTTTCGTCTGTGTAGCTTGCCAAAGGATTAGTACAAGGCGATAAATCTTTGAAAGATGGTTTATTGCTTGGAAACGGAAGCGAATTTGGGTCAAGTGGATTTGTACCAGTACACGCCGTTACCGTATAATCTGTTGGCCAAACAATTTTTGTACCGTTAGCATTCCAAACTGCACCATTTTTAACTGTAATCACTTGCTTACAAGTACCACTTTTTCCACTTT
>JANMGN010000674.1:0-6565 GCA_031374645.1 Chitinophagales bacterium
CGAAAAAGAAGTTATGTTTCGTCAGATTGCAGGTGCGCTTGCAAAACGAATTACAAATTATGTTAGCGTAGGCGAAACAGTAAAGCAAGGCGATGATATGGGTTTTATAAAATTTGGCTCACGTGTTGATATTTATTTGCCTTTAGATGCAAAAATCACTTGTAAAATAGATGATGTGGTAAAAGGAAATAAAACAATTATTGCTACAATATAGAAACAAAAAAAGCTAAATTATCTGATGATAATTTAGCTTTTTTTGTGTTTTATTTCACATCAGGTTCTTTACCACCTTTCAAGTGATTTTGATAAATTTTTAGTGCTTCCCACTCGCCTTGATGCGCCATTTGTGCTTGTTCTGCCCAAGTTGAAGGATTGTGAATTTGGTAACGTTTTCCTGCCGCATTGAGCATTTCTTGCAGGCGAGTAACAGGTGTTTCGCATAGTTGCTCCCAGGTAAATATACCTATATTATTGCATAACTCTTCGATTTTTGGACCAATTCCTTCAATAATTTTCAAGTCGTCTTTACTTGAAATTGCTCCATTTGCTCTATCTTCTTTGGTTTTTTCTTGCGAAATATTTGAATTTGCACTTTTAGGCGTAAGCTCTATTCTCATGGAATCAGACTCGGATTCTTCTTGCTTTTTAGCTTTTACTACGTCAGCTTCTGTATTTAATTCCACCTCTAAATTTGGCGCAACTATTGCCGCTGCCGCCATCATTGGCATATTTCCAGTAGCTGATAATCTTGCTTCTAAATCATCAATAATACCTTGTGAAACGACCAATTCGTTAGTCAATTGAGCATTTTCGCCTTGAATAACTTGTAAATTTGCTTGTAATTGGATGTTTTCTTCTTGTCTTACGCTAAGATGACTACTTAGCTCCGTTTTTAAATTTTGTGCATCTAACAAATCTACACGCAACTGACCTTTTTCTTCTTCATGTGTTCTGTTGCTCAAGCGCAAAGCGTCTATATCCAAATTAGCTTTGTTCAAGTCAGCTTCTTTTAGTGTTAATTTTGTATTGATGTCTGTGATGGTTGCCTCTTTTGCTTCGAGAATACCAAGCATCGCTTGTATTTTACTACCCCAAAGCAACCAACCTGTTAGTAAGCCCAAAAGGAAAGAAATCAATAAAAAAAACAGTAGCATATTACTGTCTGATGATCCCCAATCACATAAAAATCTTTTTAATATTTCCATAGTATCTTTTATTTTTGTTTTTATTTTGAATTTTTACTTTATAATTTCACACTTTACACGACGGTTTTGAGCACGTCCTGCATCGTTATCGTTTGTAGCAATAGGTTCTGTTTCGCCTTTTGAACTTGGCGTAATATTTACGCTAATTCCTTTTTGTTGAAAAAAAGTTTTCACAGCAGCAGCGCGCCTTTGTCCCAAACGCATATTGTAAGCATCATTTCCGATATTATCCGTATGCCCTACGATAGTCATAGAAACATTTGGATGCGAAGTAACGTATATTTTTAGCTGTTTTGTTCGCTCTAAAAAAGCTGGCTTCGGATGAAAATAAGCAGAATTGAAAGCGAAATTTTCATCCGAAATGGTAATATTTAGCTCGTCATCAGGCTTTACATTAAGGCTTGAAACAACAGCGGTATTGTTAGCATTTTTTTCATCATTAAGATTAAAAGTCACTGCATTGGAAAGTACATCGTCACCGATACAGCCTACTACTTTTAATTGTGCCGTGTTTACGCCTAATTTTACCAAAGCGTCACGAATGGCTTCTGCACGTTTTTGCCCGATAGAAAAATCTTCTTTGGCACGATTACAAGCTGTAATGGTTAGTATTTCAGACGAGTGAGCTTTCAGATAAATGGCGGTTTTATCCAAAAAACTTAGATTATTATCGTTTAAGTCTGGCGAAATAGCCCCTTCTGCAAAGGTAAATTGTTCGTAGCCACGTAAAATATCAGTTTCGCCATCTTTGCTCAATCGCAAATTACTGATGCGAGCCGAAGCATTTTTACTCGTTTCGCAACAAGCGCAATCTCGGATATGACAAACGTAATACCAGCGTCCAAACAATGCCCATAACAAAAAAATAAGAAAGGAATAGGAAAGTGTTCTCAACATAAGTTTGTTTTTTTAATTCGATGCTTAAAAGTAATACCTTTCTCGCTGATTATCAAACATTTAGCTCTAAAATGTTAATTTTATTTTTTTAAAAAACACTTTATATATTTCATGATTTCTAAAAAATACAGTATCAACGTTTTATATTTTTAAATAAAAATAAAGTGTATTTTTTCAATATGTTAAATGTTAAGAAATGCTTAAATGTTGAAAATGAAAAAGTGGTGTAATTAAGTTGTTCAATAAAGAAAACGCTAATTTTTGCAACAAAAAAATTAATATCTTTAAGTCATTTTTACGAAAAATGCCGTACTTTTGCAAAAACTGGTTTAACCTACTACTATTAAACAAAACATAAACAAAACAAGACAGATTTTACAAGGCACTTTGTTATAACTTATTTTTTAATCGTTACTAACTGACTATAAGGAAGTTATGTTGTTATTTTTACAACGACTTACTTTTTAAAAAACTTTGGTTGTTTTAGCTCATCTACTTACGTAAAAAAGGTAGAACAAGCGTATATTTTAGACTTCAAATAAATTTTTTTTGTGATGAAAAACATAGAAATTTCAACTACTCAAAACGTAACTATCGAGTACGAGTTTGCTTCCTTAGGCGAGCGTATCTTGGCGTTTTTTATAGATGCGCTTATCTTGGCTTTTCTATCAGTGGTTTGGTTTGCTTTTATACAGCTTACCTTAGGAGGTCTTATGGAGCAAGACCATTTTTTGACTTTGTTTTTGACGGCTTTTTTTCCTCTGATATTATATTTCTTATACTTTCTTCTTTTTGAAGGTTTTACAGGGCAGACAATTGGTAAGAAGATAGTTGCTATCAAGGTTGTTCGGATTGATGGGCAAGAGCCGACTTTGAGCGATTATGCTATTCGTGCACTCTTTCACTTGGTGGACACTGTTTTCTCAGCAGGAGTTTTAGCAACGGTATTGGTTTCTGCTACGGACAAACGGCAGCGTGTTGGAGATATTGCTGCAAATACTTGTGTGGTAAAATTAAATCCTACGAGTACATTTCGTTTGGTGGATATTTTAACTATTGATTCTGTACAAAATTATACCCCTGTTTATCCGCAGGTAGTTCAGCTCAAAGAGAGCGATATGTTAATGGTAAAATCTGTACTTTTTCGTTATCAAAAACACCAAAACGAAGCGCACTCTTTGGCTGTCATAAACACGACAAATCACTTGATAGAAATCCTAAATATTTCTAATTATCCTGGCAACGGAGTTACCTTTTTGAACACAATTTTGAAGGATTATATCGTCTTGACAAGGTAAATCATGGATGAGCCATTATTAGTAAACCTTGTAGGTCTTTTAGACTTGTGAGTTTTGAAATCAATAAGAATTTTCTAAAAATCTTCTAACATTCGTCCCGCATTTCGTCCAACATTATCTTGTACATCGGTAGGGTCGAAACCATCATTTGTCCACTGATTTCTGCTGTTTCGATAGAGCTTCGTTTTCCAATTCCTATCTGCAATTTCGCCCAAAGCATTCGAGTGTAATATGCGCATATTGCCCGAGCCGTCGCCATCCCAAAATAAGAATTTTACATTTGTTTGCTTCGTCAAAGGAAAATCATTGTAAGACCAAACTTCATAACCTGCTGCATCTGGACTGCTGACTTGCGATGTCATATCGTCAGGGCGACCGTATTTCATAAACACATAACCTCTGTCCGTTTCAAAACCGTAACCAAAGCCAGAGCGATAGGTTCTATCTACTGCCCGAGCGATTTTCATGTAATCTTGATAGGCTTTTTCTGGTTTGTTCGGGTTTTTCTTTGCCCAGTATCGGAATAAATGTGTCCGCATCGTAGTAGGGTCATTTCCTTTTATAACCTCATTTAAAATTTTACTTTCATCGCCATTCATCTTGCAAAAAATTGCTTTTAAGCTGTAACGCAACGTATCCGCCATCAATTTTTCTACAAATTCTTCTTTTATAGCGTCTTTGTCCACACCTTCTGCACTTAGGTTCAAATAAGGATTACTACGCTGAAAATCAATCTTTTTTTGCGATAATAATTCTTTATTTTTATTGCGTATTTCAATGCTCAAAAAGTAATTTCCTGAAGGGATTTTTGACACATCTAACTGCGTAAAAAGGATGTTTTTTACAGCAGGATTTAGCGTTTTATACTGTGTGAAAACGGGCAAACCTGTAAGCCCACTACGTTCATTATAAATCGCATAAGTAACAGAAAAATCTTCTTTTAAAATATTTTGGCTATTATAAACTTCATTGTAAACAATCAATCGCTCCATATTTTTATCACAAAAATCAAATGGCAAACCTTGCATAATATAACCATTTTTTGCTAAAGGAGAATTAGAGGTGTCTTTTGAAAAAGTTTTAATCAGCTGAATATCAGATTGTTGTATTTTTGTTTTATCAAAATCAATAATAAGAGGAAGTGTTATATTTTTTTTATTTGTAACATTCCAAACATCTTCAATAGTAATTTCTACACTATACGCTCCTTGTGCAAGAGCGTATCTTTTTAAGTCGAAAAAATTTTGTGGCGTACTCAAAATTGGGCCATTAAGCTGGTACTTATCAAATTGAACTATCTTTTCTCCTTGCTTAAAAAGAATAGTAATATTAGCAGAAGCCTGCCAATGCAAGGTGTCGTTTTGCATTTTAAAACGCATGGTTTTTCCCACAAAATGAAATTGCAGTTCGGCATAAGATTGGTCGCCAGTAGAAAAAATAGCAGTCGAAATAGCAACGTCTAATGCGTAATTTTTTGCTACAAAAAATATTAAAAAAGTAAGTGTAAAATATATTTTTTTCATAAAATAAAAATTTTAAATACTAAAACAAAGATAACGCAAAGCTATAAAAAAAGCAAGTACCATTGTGTGAATACTTGCTTTTTTTAGCCGAAATAGGCATTTCATTTATTGGAATCAATCATTTGAAAAAATCCATTTCATCATCTCTTTAAAATTCGCTTTTTTACCGTACAATAAAATTCCTACACGATAAATACGTCCCGAAAGCCAAATGAAAAAAACAGTAGAACCAATCAGCACCAATATTGATACTAAAATCTGCCACATCGGAGGATTAAAACCAAGTCGTGCGGGCATCACAATCGGGGAAAATAAAGGAAAAATAGAAGCAAAAATACTCAGCGTGCTGTCAGGCTGTCGGACAGCGTGCATCATAATATAAATCGCCAAAATAATCGGAACAGTAATCGGAATTGTTAGTGATTGACTTTCTCCGCTATCGTCGCTCACTGCCGAACCGACCGCCGCAAAAAGCGAAGAATACAACAAATAACCACAAACAAAATACAGCGCAAACATAGGCAATATAAACCACCAATTTATTTTGCCTATTTCTGCGACTACATTAGAAAAATCAGTGTTTTTACCCATTTCCATCGCTTGCTGCGTTGCAGGATTCATCGCCATTCCTCCGCTTTGCTCAGGCGTAAAACCAAGAAGGAGCGTTACACCATACATAATCAAACCTCCCAGAACAACCCAAATCACAAGTTGCGTCAGTGCCACCGCAGCTACACCCAAGATTTTGCCTAACATCAACTCAAAAGGACGCACCGAAGAAATCATAATTTCGATAATACGGTTCGTCTTTTCCTCTTGTACACTTCGCATAACCATCATGCCGTAGATAAAAAGCGTCAAGTACATAATAAACCCCATGATAGCACCAAGCGCAGTAGTCAATACCGAGCCGAGCGACGATTGCTCCTCACTTCCTGCCGTAATCGCCTCAGTATCAAGGGAAACACGAATAGACATAGCGTCAAGTTTTGCTTTATCAATACCCAAAGAAGCCATTTTGTAGGATTCCAAACGAGCCTCTACTAAATCTCCAATCACGCCACGAACATCAAGGCTCAATTTTTTATCCGTAAAAATATTCAATGCAATTTTTTTCTTATTCAGGTCTAAATCTTTTTTGAGATAAACAATTCCGTCATACACTTTTTTGTCCAAAGCTACTTTTTCTTCTTCGATGGGTTTTTTAGAAAAATCAAAAATATACTCCTTTTTTGTACCAATAGTGTCGTGCAAAAAATTTGCCTCATCAACTATCAAGAAATGATGCTGTTTATCGCCATCATACATCTGCAAATAACCAGCAACAAAAGAAAGCAAACCAATCCCAAGCGGCGTTAAGATAGTTGCCAAAATAAAACTACGTTTTGTTACACGAGAAAGATATTCCCGTTGGAAAATAAGAAAAAGTTTATTTGTCATAAAATAAAATATTAAATTTAGGAAAACAAAATTACTACAATTCGCCAATTTTTCAAAATATCAAGGACAAGTAGTCAAAAATACTCGACAAAAGAATATACCTATAAAATATTCAAATACTGGTATTTCATTCTTTATTCTATATTTTTTAAAAAATTTACCTTTAAAAATAATATTTTTTGGTCGAAAATATTTTTTCGAC
>JANMGN010000688.1:0-18047 GCA_031374645.1 Chitinophagales bacterium
CAAAACAGCTGCTGAAGCAATGCAACAAATCAAGGACAAAAAATATGCTTCTAAATATGAAAACTCAGGAAAAATCATCGTCGGAATTGGTGTAAATTTTAAAACTGCTGACAAGGAAATTAATGAGTGGGAAGTAGAAAATTTGTAAGAAAACAAAACCACTATCTTTGTTCCTAAATTCAAGTAAAAAATGAAAAAAGTGTTACAACTTTTAGAAAAATACAAGGCATTAGACATTGAAAATGCCGTAGATTTCAAAAAATTCAATCAGTATTTAGTTTCGCATCACTCGACAAGTATCGAAGGAAGTACACTTACTTATATAGAAACCACCGTTTTGTTAGAAGAAGGTCTTACGCCGAAAGGAAAACCTTTGGTGCATACTTTGATGCAAAAAGACCATTACGAGGCGCTACTTTTTACACTTGAAAAATCCAATCCATTGTATTTTACACCAGTATTTATCCAAGAAATCAATGCTCATGTATTACGGACAACTGGTCAGGTGTATAATACGGTTTTAGGACAAGTAGATGCTACAAAAGGCGAATACCGCAAAGGAACTGTTTTTGCAGGACAAACTACTTTTGTCAATTATGCAAAAATTGATGGAATGGTAAAAACGCTTTGCGATAAAATCAATGAACAAATTTTACTGCCTTTAACAGCAACTGAAAAGTTAATTTTATCGTTTGAAGCGCATTATGAGTTGGTTTATATTCATCCATTTTACGATGGTAATGGACGGACTTCTCGTCTGATAATGAACGCTATCCAAAATTATTTTCAACTGCCTTTGGCAATTGTTCACTCAGAGGATAAGGTGGAATATATAGAAGCACTTATCGCTTCAAAAGAAACAGATACTACCCTACCCTTCTTAGATTTTATGTTTAATCAATACGAAAAACACCTCGAAAAACAAATTGAGCTTTTTGAAAATGGCTAAAAAATTATTTCGCCTTGCGTAGTATTTTATCCCGCAATCACAATGCGTTCTCTGATGCAAATATTAAAACCAATAAATAAATTTATGGGCTACGAAATCGCTAATTGCTACACAATTTTGATGGTTTTTAGGAGAAAAATAAACCGCTGTATTTTTAGGTACAGCGGTTTGTGGTATTTTTCATGGTAGCAAGCCGAAAAACACTACGCAGGGCTAAAATTATTTCCCCTTCAAAATACGAATAAACAGCTTCGGCTCGTAGCGAAGATATTTGGCAATGTCTTCTAATAAATCGTCAAGCTGTGGTTCTTGCTGCTTAAATGCTTCATAATCGCCTGAAAAGGCGGTTTCCTCGTCAAAGCCATAATCTCCCTGTGTACGCATTTGAGTACGAATACTACTTGCCCAAAAACGTGCTTTTTTGTCATTAGTGTAGGAGGGATAAATAATTGTATGGAAGTGTTCAGCTTCTTTTTCAGCTGCCTTATGCGCATCCTCATACCTCTTACGCATAAATTCTAATTCTTTTTCGTTCATAATTAATGAAATTTTATTGTTCAAATAAAACAATAACCGTTCTATCTGTTGTTTGGTCTAAAAAAACATCATTAACATATAAATTGGTATCAGTTGGAAATAATAGTTCATGCTTTGGATTATTTCTGTAAAAAATACCATCAGCTAAGTCTGATATGTCTTTTGTTTTAGTTTTAGTTTTTAAAGTTATTCGCAACTCAAATTTAGTCGTAGGAGAATTGATAAAGGCTGCATCTTGACTTGAACCTATTGATGTAAATTCTCCATGAGGAACAGAAGCTCCTTTTTGATACTTTGCTAATATTTCTGCAATCTCTTGTTGTGGATTGACACCTTTTATTTTTATTCCCCTATACGCAATATTTCCATTCCATTGAGGTAGTTTCGCCAATGCACCGTTTAGGAGTTGCTTCATTTTGGCTGTCTTGTTGGTGTTTGTACCAGCACGAAGCCACAGATTTAGGTCATAATAGAAAAAATTGGTTGTATAGCCAAAGATGCTGTGTATTTCGGTATCTGTCAAGCCTAAACCTGCATTTTTAGTTTTAAAGTCATTTAAATTGTAGAAATTAAAAAGGTTACAATACGTTGAATTTCAAAGCATTGTAACCTTTTTAATTTCTACAATTTAAATATTATTGATAATATGGTTGTTATTTATTTATCTATAAATTCAATCCTACTCCAATGACAATCACAAATTAGAAAATTATTTATTTGACTAAAATTGTTTTTACTTATCTTCTCTATTTCATGTATATTCCCTTTTATTTTAAAATATAATTGATGAAAATGATAATCTTCCAATTTACTGTCCAAAATTTCAAATCCGTTTTGGACTAAGTCCTCGATTAGCTTATTTATTGGGTCACAAGCCTTACAGTTATCTACTATTATTTTTTTCATTATTTTAGTTTTACCTCTTTTATAAAGGTTAGTTTATTGGAAAAATCGTCCACAAAAAGCTGCCATGCACCACCAGTTCCATGATTAGGGTTTGCTAATGTAATAGAAGCAGCAATTTTAGTATTTGACTTAGCTACATATTCTCCAACATTAGGTCGATACCCTAACTGCGGATGCGGACTTACTTGTAAACTTTTCCAATAACTTGTTTTGTCAAAATTCGCATCTAATAAAGATTTTTCAATGCTGTAAAATTCTGATTGACCAGGTAAACCGCCGTATAATTTAGTTCCTGCGGGTATTTCAAAAATTTCCCATTTGTCAATTCCTGGATAACTTCCTGAACCTTGCCAACTTTTAGCTTTATCTAAAAGGCTATTGTCAGTTACATTTAAGGCATTAATTCCCGTTGAATTTTTAAAACCTAATCTCCATTTTTCTATTATTTTTATATCATCATCTAACGCCTTCAAAACCGCAGCATCCGCCTCTAAAAAATCTTCTACAAACTTAACCTTCAATTCTTCACTTAGTCCGTCAAGTGCTTTTAGGAGTTTTTTTGTAAGACTTTATCCTACCAAAAAAGATATTAAAATAGCCGCCTAACATTTCATTGGCGGAATTGTCTAAGCGAAGTAAATCTTCTTTTTGTGCAAGGGTCAAGTCTTGTAAGCCTTCGGCTCTTGCGTAGGTAAAAAGCGAAAACCACTACCTATTTTTGCAAGTTGATAGCGGTTTTCATTTTAGCAGTTTATGCCTAAAAAATACACTAAAACTTATTCTCCGTCTTGCATAAAATCAATAATTAATCGTTCTTTCATTATTTGATTAACTAAATGATCTACACTACGAGTAGTTTCTGGCAATCTATACTTTGGTGTAAGTTTCAATACCCAATCAATCGCAGTTTGAATACCTATTTTATGTCCAATAGATACAAATACTGGATTGGTATCGTTTTGAGTACGCAAAGCATAGCCTACATCTTCATTGTCCCAAACTAATGGTAGTTTATCGCCACGTTCTTTACCTAATTTATCCTTTTCATAAAAGCCAACTAAGCGTTTTTTAGCGCAACCAATTGTTGGAATATCTAACTCAATACCAAGATGTGTTGCCATGCCTACACCCATAGGATGTGCAATGCCATGTCCGTCACATACTATCAAATCTGGCTTGATAGTCAATTTTTCATACGCTACTTTTACTGCGGGTACTTCTCGAAAAGAAAACAAACCTGGCACATAAGGAAATGTAACTGCCATATCATGTACTGCTTGTTCTACTACTTCCAACGTATTAGCATCTAAAACAACAATACCACCTACCATACGACACTCTATATCATTGTAAGCTACATCTACTCCTGCTATGTATTTGATAATAGGAGGTAATTGATTTTCGCATACAACTTTATGCTTATATGCCACTTGCTGCTCATAATAAGGCAATAAGTCTAAATCATTATCATAATATCCTTTTTCCATATAATATTTTCTTTGTTTTTGCCATTTTTGATAATCGTAACTTTCTTTGGATTTTTCTGAGTAATATTTATCGCCCACTAACCAACTATGGCAGTTATTTGGATAATCAATACTATAAAATGGTAATCTTTTTACGATATTTTCATAACTATCATAAAGCATAAAATTATCTACATTTCCGTTATCATCGTACTTTAAAAAATAACTTCTCATATATTCAGCATTATAACACATAATGTCTGTAAGCTTTCCATTGGCATTAAAGCATCTTCTCATTCCATGCATTAAACCATTCATAATAGTTTCTATTTCAAATGCTCCTGTATCATAAACAGTTTTTATTAGCCCGTTGTAAGGAACACCATCTTTAATTCTTTGATCATCGGGAGAATTAACTACATAAAATCGTTGTGCTACTTCTGATCTAATAGGAGTAAATTCTGAATTATCATAAACTTCATCTAACATAATATAATTTTTTAATTATTACCAATCATTTTTACACCTTGTGTGATATGAAAACAACAAGGGCAGCGTTGCAAGACTTTTTCATCGTGAGTACGAACAAAAGTAGAAAATTCATCAAGCCTACTTTTCGGAAATGCCCCAACTGCCATATTCTCTGCTTTTTCTACTGCATATAATGCGTCGCTTAATGCCCTTACTTCTGCGTGTGAGCCAGCTTTGCCAGCAGTCGTTAATTTCCCTAAATTATCAATAGAAAGAAGCTTATTCGCTAAATCAGGATTTATAATATTTCCATTTATATCTGTTACACTATTTCTAATAAAATCCATATATGCCAATCTTTCTCTTAACAAAGGGTGACATTCGTTTTTTGCAAAAGTAGTATAAGTGCCACCACTAATTTCTCCTTTTTGAAAATTCTTTGCCATTTTATTACCACAACTTGAGTGATAAACACCTGCCATTACTTTTTCATTATTAGCACCAGGTTTGTCAGCTTTTAAAACATCGTCAATTAATGTTCTAATTGGGTCATTAGCTGGATATTGACTTTGAACACTTGTGCATGAAGGAGGATTAGAGGTTGTAACATAATGAGCCGCTGTAAATTCATCTCTAAGTTTTGACCAACTTGTAACTATATCCACCTCATCGTCTAACGCCTTCAAAACCGCAGCATCCGCCTCCAAAAAATCCTCTACAAACTTAACCTTCAATTCTTCACTCAGCCCATCAAGTACTTTTAGGAGTTTTTTGTAAGCTCCTAATTGAGTGAAAAAGTTGAGTTGAGCGGGTTCTAAAATATTATCAACCACTCTTGCCATATTAACGGCTTCTTGCTCGACTGCGACTGCGGCTCTTTCTGCTTTTGCACTTGCGTACGCAAATTTAAAAGAAATTGCTTGATTGCGTATATATTGGGTAATATTTTTTCCCGCTATAATGTCCTGCTCTACATTTTTTGCTGTTTTTATAGCTTTTACAAGATCTTGAATAGTATTGATAGATTTTGTACCTCCTGCAACAGCAAGGTTTTTTATGCCAATTAACCCAAAAAGACCATTGTAAATATCAACACTTTTGCGATAAGGAGAATTGACAGGCACATCATTTGCCCTAACAGAAATATCGGCGGCTGCGCCAACGACTTCAAATAATGCCCAGTAGCGTCGTGCAGAGAGAGCTGTTGTTGCTATTTTTGTGCCAGAAAATATGGTAAGTAAATCCAATCCACTAAAAATGAGGTCTTCTCTATTTTTTAAGTCTTCTGCTTTTTTTGCATAATCAAAAAATAGCAAAGGTACTAAATATGGCTTTTGTAACGGAACACCAGCACCATTGATGGCTTCTTGAATAAGCGCATTGGACTGATAAGCTGTTTTTGTATCTACCAAAACAGGTATTAATGGTCTGTAATAATCATAACCGTATTTGTACACTGCTCCATCGTAATTATTTGTATTGATAGTATTCGTAAAGCCAGTAGAATTAACTGTACTATTTTTTAATACTGGTATTTGCACCAATCTTGTGTTCAATGTTGTCGAATTATTTTTGTCAATTTGTCCGATTACTTGCATTGATTCTACGGAATAGCCACCAGGATAAACACTCATTTTGCTATCTGTAAGCCCTAAAATAATGACTTTGTCAAGTGAATTATCAATTGAGCCATCTGTTGCTAACGGTAAAAAATAATTTAGTTTATTTTCTAATGCTGTTGGTTGTTCATTGTACATTCTTATTAAGCCTTCAATAAAACTTGTCCGACTATTGCTTTGCAAGAACGCAAAACTCATACATCTATCATCTAACTCATTAAAAATATGGGTTAGTAGAGGAGGAGAATTATTGTAATAGCTTGCTTCTAAAAGGGCATAAAAAAATTTATAATTAGCTATACACTCTGTTTTATCTTCTCTGCTTATCGCACTCATCAGCTTCAAAATCGCAACCTCTTGTTCATCTTTAATGGTTGGAAGCATCGCAATTTGGAGGAATAACCTTTCTATGGTGGTATAAGGTAAAGTTCTAATAGCATCGGGACAAATCTTATATATTACTTCGACTAAATTATCTATTTCGGTCGTACTCAATTTGGTTTTATACATATCTCCCGAAGCCGTTTTATTAATAAAAGGCTGTAGCTCTGTAATAGCTGAGGAAATTGCGGCAGGATTGGAGCAATAGTCATAGTTTGCACCTTGAGAGATACAGGAAATAGGACGATTGTATATTTTACCTGTCTCCCCAGCCATCAGAAGGAGGGATAATAGATAATACAGTACTACCTTTTTTCCAATTGACCTTGTGATATTCAAATAGACATTCACTATAAGAACGATATACATATATTTCTGCATCTGTATCATTTAATACTAAACCTGCACCAGTTAGTTCAGTTAAATCAAGAGGATTGTCGAATGATAAAAGACGGTCTAATTTTTCAGTTATTTCAGTTAAATGCATACCAATAGCTGGAGCAGATTTTGTAGAGGTTGTTGTTACATATTTATTGTAGCCTATGATTGCATATAACACAGTTCCACTCAATACTTGGATGTATTTAATAGTATTAGTGTTTTTAGGTGCTTCTGAAATAACTTTTCCTTGCGATGTAATTCCTTCTTTTATTCCAGCTCTTGGAAAAGCAGATTCGTCTCCCAAAACAGTACAGTTAAGCAAACTAATGACTGTCTTACACCTTTGTATCGCTTTTTCTTCGCTTTGTTTGTTTTGAAAAGCAATAGATAAGGTTTGATGCTTATTGGCTGTTTCTAAAATCTCTTTTTGAGCGTCTTCTAATTGTTTTGTATCTAAGATGGGCGTATTTCCAGTTGTTGGTAGTTTCAAGGCTACTCGAAAACTGGTTTTACCATCAGCTGGATTGATATACTTCCCAATAAGCAAGTAGTTTTGACAATTGTATTTGGTTTGTATGAGATTTTCCATTGTAGCGAGTACCTCATCATTTCTTTTATCAGGTTCTTTCATATTGCTGATAAAGTTATATGCACCAAAATCAAAAACTTTGAAATCAGGAATATTTTTTGTGGCGATGAGGTCTTTGAGGCTCGTAGCTGCTAAGCCTAATTCTTTCAAATAGGTGTTTTCAATACCTGTATAGTTATTGTCTTGATAGGCACTGTTTCCAGCTCTTCCTCCCAGTTCTCTTAACATAGGAATAGAGTCTGCATCAGCAACTATATTGGTATTGATTAACGAATTTTGCCCAACGGCACTGAAATAAGCTAAAAAGCAAATAAACAATATTTTATATATCTTATTTTTCATAATATTAATTTTATTTTTAAAAATGAACAAATAAAATCCCTTGTCCAAAAGCGAATTTATCGCTTTTGGACAGGAATTAACGCAAAAATGAGCTACCTAATTTTATTGTTTTACAATTGATTTAGTTACTTCTTCGCTGTTGTTTCGAGCTTTGACGTAGTAGATACCGCTTGGTTTATTGGTCAAATCGAAGCGGGCTTGGTGTTGTATGCTTTCTTCGTCTGATTTATATTTTTCTAAAAGTCTTCCACTGTAATCGTATAATTCAAAAATGACATTTTGCTTTTGAATTTGTTGGATTGTAGCGGTAAAAATGGCTGTCGTTGGGTTGGGCGCAAGTCGTAATTCAAGCGTATTAATGGTAACGTTGCTTTGATTATTGGCGATTTTACTATTGATATTACAGTTTGGGCTATTGACAACCGTCAGAGAAGTGCTACCTATTTTGGTACAATTTGCAGATGAAACAGTTACAGTATAGGTCGTACTTGTTTGTGGCGCAACATTGATACTTTGAGCGGTTTGACCATTTGACCATAGGTAGGTGTATGTATTATTCCCTCCTGTTGGATTTGCTGATATGGTAGTATTTATGCCAGGGCATACTTGCGCTGAGTTTGGGTTTGTTATGCCCACAGCCAGATTACTTACATTGACGACAACGGATTTTGTAGCCTTTGTGCCTGCCGCATCAGTTGCGGTAACAGTGTAGGTTGTATTGACCGTTGGATTTGCTATTACCGTTGAAGTATTGGTTGCGTTTAGACCTACCGAAGGACTCCAAGCATAGCTGTAATTACCAAAAGTTCCGCCTGATGCAGTTGCAACCAATGTTGTAGCATTTCCATTACATATTGTTTGAGGAGAAACACCTGATATATTAACCGTCAATGGAGCAGCAGTACAAGATGTAAATTGGCAAGTACTTCCTGAGAAATCTATGTAAAATCCACGATTAACATACCAATTATTTATAAAAAGGCGGTATTTTTGACCTACTGTAGCATTTACAGTCATCACATAACCATTGCTATTAGTGCCATTTATGGGTTGGCAACCATCCATTTCGGGTACGAAAGATTCTCCATCTTTAAGCCCAGCCTCTTTTCCATTGCAGTACTGATTGATTATCTGACGATTGACAACTGGTCCGTTTAAAGAAATACGAGTAGGGTTTGCAAAAGTACCTGTTTCTGTGGCAGCCCATAGCATAAAATCTATGTCATCGTTATAACCTGTTTCAAGCGGTTTGATTTTCATTTTGAGCGTACCCGATGTAGCGATGGTAAAGGTGTACCACGATGAATTGGTTTCTCTGATGTTAGAATTTGGAAAAGCTACTTCGTTTGGATTAATCCCAGATCCATTGAGTTGTGTGACCGTAAAATCATTGCCAAACTGTGTGAAAGTAGTTGGACTTTTACATAAATTTATAGCACTGGCTATGTCATAATTATTGGTAAAAGTTTGAGCTTTTGTAGTGGCAACAAAAGATAACAAAAGTATAAATAACACACTCGTTGTGTGCAAAATAGTGTTTATATTATGTATTTTTTTCATTTTAAAAAATTTAGAATTTTAGAAAAAATGGATTTAAAAAGGTTTGACAGGGATTGACATTCTGGATGTTGTACCGTCGTTAAATCTTACCAATATTTGATACTCTACGGCTTGTAAATTACCATTAAGTCCTAATATTGTGTTGTAATCGTCATCGTCCACTAAGAATGATTTGAGGTTTGAGCTTGTTGTTGGTACTGGATTTGCACCCGAGCCTGTTGTTCCCGTTGTTGAACTTCCACTACCGTTGGTAGATGTACCACTCAGCAAGTGAATGATGATATTGGTCTGTTTATCTATAAATTGTTCGTGTGTTTTATAAAACTGACCCTGTTGTGCTAAGTTCGGATTGGTTGAGTTCGGTATTTCAATAGTATTTCCAGAACCTGATTTTCCAATCTCATATATATTATAATCGCCTTTGGTTTGTAAAAACAAAAGTGGTTGTTGTTGCAGTTTTTTTGTATATGTGTCATCAAACCAGACTATTTTATCTCCGCTTGCATCACGGTATTCTTCATAACCATTTACAGAGGCTGTATGAGTAAGGTTGCCTGTACTTTGTCCAATAGGTATTTGTTGTGTTTGCCCTGTGACAGTATTATAATAAGTTTGGAAACCACCTTTTATTCCCTGATAAACAAGTCCAGAAGTACTAGTAGTATTTACTCCTGCTGTTCCTTTAGTTGTACCTACATTGTTGATTGGTACATAATAATAGGTATTGGTAGCAGGGTCTAAATAGACATTTTGACCATTTTTTTGCCCAATAAATACCCAAGCTGGATTTATCGCTGTCGTTCCATTGTTGTTATTGGTTGTTGCATTGGATTGTTGCGTTCCTGTTCCAAGTGTAATAGCTCCTCCTTTTACTTTAGGGTCTTTGAGCGTGATACTGCCTTTAAAGAGTGCTTCGTTGTAATCAATAGATTTGATTAAAATGGGTTCGCTGCCGTTGAGTTTGCGGTACAACTGAAAATCATATATACTAAAATATTCAGGATATTCCCAATATACTTTGAGAAATCCACCAATATTAGTTTGTTGTAATGCGGTGTTGTTGTTAGAATTTATCAGTGCTTGTAGTGCATAAGGATCTTTGAATGCCATTGGTCTTTGAACAGATTGACGAAAACCATCGCCAAAATTCTTAATGGTTTGGCTCGTAGATACTGCAATATTGTTGTCATCATCAAAGGCAACAATCTGATACTCATAAATGGTCATTTGCTGCCCTGTACTATCTAAATACATGGTAGAAGTATCCTTTTTTGAAAAGGTCTGTACTGTTTGAAAACTCGTTTCATAGTCTGCTTTGCGTTGTATTTCATGGTGATCTATATCTTTGCTTTCACTTTGACGAAAATCTAACTTAACTCCGCCTTGTATAGAGGCAAGACTGACTAATACGGGTTGTGATGGTGGTACAACGTCAGGGAGTTTGACAATACACACATCGGATAAAGGCGATAGATTTTCACGAAAATCTAAGGCTGCAACTTTGAAAAAAGTATTTTCAGATAGTGTTTGTATTTCTACCTCTGTTGTATAATCTGTTTTTTCTAACCAAATTTTAGTCATATTGAGGTAGTCGCCTTTTTCGTTGTTACTTTGAAAAACGTAATATCCTTTAAGGTCTTCTTCTGTATTTTCACTCCATTTCAACACTACTTTACCATCTTTATCAGCAGTACCGACCAATCCTGACGGTTTTGCAGGCGGTGTTTCGTCTGAGCCATAAGAGAGCTGAGGAACGCTGATGATGTCGTAGCCATTTTTATCTTTTGCTACTACGGTATAATAGTTTGCGTTGAGCGGTTTGATGTCTTCAAAAATTCTTGTTTGAGTTGAAAGGAGCGTTGAGTTTATTTTTTCAAAAACGCCATCACGTGTTTTGCTGCGCCAAACATCAAAGCCGTTAATTTTAGATTCTGCCGCTGCATCAAAAGTCCATTTGATACTCAATTTTCCTTTTTGGAGTTCCGTAACAGATTCTATGAATGCGACCTCTACCATTGGGGCTGGTTTCCCTTTGAGTGTGATGAGTGGAGAATAGCCATTTTGTATGCCAAAAGGATTTTTCCCTACAATACGAAATTGGTATTCCTGATTGTTTTCGGGAAGGTCGCCTTCATACATCATGCCTTCTGCTTCTTTTCCTTTTGCAAGAGAATAGACATACGGATGGTTGTTGATTTTTATCCAAGACCCACCTCCGTCTTCGGAACGCTCTATGTCAAAAGAAGAATAGGCTTCGCCCGATTCATTGGCAACGTTCCAATGTAATTCAAATCGTTTGTCGCCCGTTACGCCTGTTAGATTAATAGCGACAGGTTCTTTATTGTCTTCTTCGTAGGTGCTTATTTCGACAACTCCAGCAATGAGTTCTTTGTCCTCCTTTTCATTCATATCTAAAAAAGTAACAACGTACTGATATTTACGATTTTTTTCAATCTCTTCTTTGTCTGTTAGTATCAAAGCGGATAGTTCTGCGGTAACAAGGTTTTGGTCAGCAGCTAAAAGTGCAAAATTCATACGGCTTTGCGTTGTTTGTTCTTGATGATAGGCTTTAAAAAGCTCATTGTCGTCATAACCCGTGACTTTGAAGTCTTCGGGATGATAGATGGCTTGCCCAGCTACTTGTGCCATGTCATTGTCAATATCGAATTTACCATAATCTGCTACAACTGTTTTATAGGTGCGTAATGTACTGGCAATTTCGTCAGGATTGAGCTTTTGATGTTCTTTTTCCACCGTAGTGCGATAGATTAAATAGCCTGGCTTGTTACCTCGTTCCCAACTGCGAAAATTGGTCGGTAACCAACGGAGTATGATGCGGTGTTCCTTGTAATCGAATACTCCTTTGGCACTGATAGTCAAGCGATTAGGGTCATTGGTTTGCGCTTCGCTCGTGAAGCTATTTAATAGCATCACGAAGATGCTCATTAGGATATATGTTGCTTTTTTCATTGTTGTAAATATTTTTATTTTTTGAATAAAATTTGGTTTTTTAGGGATTTAAGTTCTCCTGCGTATCGCCAAGTGCCGTAGGTCAGGGAATAAAACGGATGCGCTGCGGTTACGTGTAGAGTGTCGCCACTACTCAGCGCAAGGTGTTGTATTTCTTTGACTTCGTGCTCATAAGTGCCTGTGATTGCGCCTTGTAGTAAAAAGTAGAGCGCAAACGCTAGGTTTGCGCTCTATGTTTCAGTTATTTTAACATTGCTAAAAACTCTAAAATAGAATTTGCAATTGGTTTAACAATTTCATCTGCTGTTCGCTCTCCGTCACTGAAACCCCATGCCCAAAGATAAATTTTATCTTTAAATATTCCATCATACCCTATCGCAATAGATAAATCTGTTCTTGGTGTATCAAAAATTGGAAACAACTTGTCGCTGAATTTTGGCACTCCAAATTCTTCCATAAATTCTTCTGAAAATTTCGCTTGTTTAAAGGTTTCAATACTTAATTCTATTTCTTTAAAACAATCCACTTCATCATTATAATTTACAGAAAAATTTGTTTTTTTTAGAGTTCCTCCATTTGTTTGTACCAAAAGTTGTACATACTCTTCGGGCAACTTAAAACCTAATTCCTTCTCTATCTCGTTAATAGTTTTTTTAGAAATAGAAGGATTTTTTTTAGAAAAAAATGATAAACAATTCATTTATTTACAGTTTAAAAATTGACTAATATTATCCAATGTAGGCAATTTATTGACTAAATCAGGATATTTTTTTACCAAAGTTCCCATTATTTTATTTCCTCCAATATGAGGAAATGATTTTTCATGAATTTCTTTTGGTATCAAAATCATGTGCTTTCCATCTTGATGATGATGCCATGTATAAGGAAAATCATCTATTGCATTTAAAACTCCATCTGTTCGGTCAAACTTAGAATTAGGGGGATATTTTTCAAAACCAACTTTTTGATTAATTTTTTTTCTAAACTCTTCATTTGCCTGTGTGAAATCAGCATCATCTCCTTTCATATTAATTTCTATAATGCCTTCAATGCCTTCTAAATTTGCTGCGAAATCAGCAAGGTGCGGAAATCCAAAATCATCGTAACAAATTTTGATTTTATTTCCATATTTTTTAGCACATTTTACTAAATCTGCTTCTCTAAATTTTCCAGCCCAGCTCTTCATTGCTTTTCTGAAAAAATCTAAATCAGCATCAGGAAAATTGTCTAAAAATTCTTCCCATGCTTTCGGACAACTATTATGTACAACCACCGCATCCTCTCCGACCAAATAATTATGCCACTGTCGTACCTCTATGTTATAGACGGTGTACGTGCCGCTTTGGGTGGTGTTCGATAATACATGAGTGCTTTTGTCTTTACAAAGTAGTGCTTCATTGGGTTCAAGTTCTCCTGCGTATCGCCAAGTGCCGTAGGTCAGGGAATAAAACGGATGCGCTGCGGTAACGTGTAGGGTGTCGCCACTACTCAGCGCAAGGTGTTGTATTACCTTGACTTCGTGTGTAAAAGGTAGAGCGCAAAGGTGTTGCGCTCTACCTTGTGTTATCTATTTCCACTCCTCTGGTAGTTCATCATAAGTGATGAGCCTCGAAAATACATCTTCAAGGCTGTCGCCTAAATAATCTAACATAGAAGAATAGCCTTCATCTTCATCATAATCTTGATATTCAAGATTGTAGATTTTGCCTTTATGCTCTCCTGCATAACCTATACAAATCATTCCAGATGAGGAAGAAGACAACATAATATTAATCAAACAATCCACAAAATAATAATGATAATCACTTTCAAATTGCTTGTCATAAATCATCCTATTTTCTATCAACTCTAGTTCAACAATAGAATTGAAGCAAAACAGGCTATTTTTGCCTTCTTTATTAATTAACCATTGTTTCCCTTCTTCCTTAAATTTACAGCCATTGTACTTGACTATAAAATCAAGAGTAGTTTCATCAAGAGTTATACTGTACTTTTCAAGTATAGCAACAATATCTTCTCTTTTGGATTGCGCAGTTGGGAAAATAAAATTTCCCTCAAAATTATGCTTCATATTATTTACAATTTAAAAATTTATCAGTAATATCAAATGGACTTGGGAGCAAACCTTTTAAATCTTTTTTTGCCATTGAAGTGCCTCCTGCGTGATTAACTCCTGCATTAATACCAGTTGGAACTAACATCATATGTTTTCCATCTTGATGATGATGCCAAGTGTAACCTAAATCATCAACATCTTTATCAAATTTTGTATTTTCAGGAAGCCCTAATGCAAATGCTAATTTTTTATTTGCTGCTTTAAAATCTGCTGCTCTATCTCCCGTCTCTGACATATCTATTGGTATTATTGCTTCAATAATCTGCCCTGTATTACTTGTGAATTTTGAGACATAAGGTCTAAAATCAGGAAAACCAAAATCATCAAAACAAACACTTATTTTACCAAATTTTTGTTGAATTTTATCTATCACTGCTTGTGAAACTTTACCACTTTTTTCTAAAAACTGTTTTACTCCTGGTTTTAAGTATTTTTTAATTGAAAGTAGATCAGCATAATTTCCATCTTTAGTTGCTTGGTCAATCATTTCTCTCCACGCCTTCGGGCAGTCATTATGCACCACTATCTTATCCTTCCCGACTAAAAAATTATGCCAATGCCTGACCTCTATATTATAAACGGTGTAAGCACCGCTTTGGGTGCTGTTGGATAGTACATGAGTGCTTTTGTCTTTACAAAGTAGTGTTTCGTTGGGTTCAAGTTCTCCTGCGTATCGCCAAATGCCGTAGGTCAGGGAATAAAACGGATGCGCTGCCGTGACGTGTAGGGTGTCGCCACTACTCAGCGCAAGGTGTTGTATTGACTTGACCTCATGCTCGAATGTACCCGTGATTGCGCCTTGTGAAAAAGCCCCATCCCGACCTTCCCCAGAAGGGAAGGAGTTCGTATCGAGCAAATCGCTATTGCTGTATGCTGTGAGGTCAGTGACGGTAGCGACACCTGCTATACCCATCTCAGGCAGCTCTATAAACGTGACATCATTGGCATGGCTGATGTGGTTTTCATCGAGCCACCATTGAGGTCGCAGTAGCCGCACCTTTGTACTTTCGCCCTCAAAAGTAGGCAGTTTTAACGAAATAGCAAACCATTTGTTGAGATTTCCTGCGGTGGCATCGCATTTTTCGTTGTTGTCGCTTGTCAAAGTACGCATGGCATCCGCATTTATGCGATACGTAGTGTTGTCGTTTTTGCCTTTTTGCGCTATGTAACCACTATTGATATAAGTGTTTGCCCATACCTTATCGCCAAGTTGTAGCTGTTCGATAGGCATAGTACCTGCGGCAGCAAGGACGGGCGTGCCTGCGATGAAACAACCATTGAGTAGTTTGCATTTTAGTTTGCCGAGCCAATCGGTAGATTGGATAAAAGCCTCTTCAAGTGCATTTTTAACAGCCGTACCTTTGTCTTTTACTTTTTGAAAAATATCAAGAAGCCGTTTCCCACCCTTTAATTTACTTACTGCCGAAGTGACCTTTAAAGCAATTTTTGCAGCAGCAACTCCTGTAAAATATCCAATCAAAAATTCTCCAACAAGAAAACCAGCACTATACCCAGCTGTTACAGCCCCATTAACACCAACAAAATTGCCAATAACTGTTGCGAGATAATTCCAAACTTGATCAATAATAACTTGTCTATTGTTCCAGAATTGTTCCATCATGGAAATCATTTGGACAAGCGTACCATAAACATCATTAAAATATTCGAAACTTACATGAATTTGTTCTTCAAGTCCCTTTTTTAGACTTCTATGCTTGATAATTCTATATGTTAGGCTTAGAGCTATCCCACCGATACTATTGTTGGAGAAGTTTGACCAAATTCTCTTAGCCCATTTTACATAAGTTGCTTTTACTGTTACAACTTCCAAAGTATCATATAAAAATGAAATGGTTTCGATGACGTTATCTAAGACTCCTAAGACTACACCCGTTTGGTACTTTATATAAACAGCACCAGCAGCGTTTTGGTTAATGATTTCATCGACCTTACCGTTATCAATTAAACAAGCCTTAGCTCTCCAATCAAGACCTGTTTTACATTCGTCACCACTCCTTGAAGCAGTGTCACTACTTTTAAAATTGGTAAATCTCTTTTTTGACCACTCTGCATTTATAAAATCTTCGGCTTCTTGTTCGGTCAAATTATCTTTATCTTTTACAAAAACCATTGTTTTAGTAGGATCAGCACTATTAAAAATCCAGTGTAGCCAAACCACAATCTTACTATTATTGCTATCGAACTTATCTTTTGCAGCAATAAAATCAGGGTCAGTTGCCCCTTCTTCATTTGCAGAAAAGATATAACTTACACTAATTTTGGGGAAATTTCCCATGTTTAAGTTTGCTTCACTCTTTACCATCTCTGAAAAATTATACTTCACTCCACCCGCATTTAAATCTACACCAGTAAATGCTGTTACAACACTATTACTTGTTTTGATATTGTTTTTAGTAAAAGTAAAACCAGCTTGATCAACTAATTGAGCGAAACCATTTAACTGAAGCATACTTTCAGTTAGATTGGTTAGTGAATCAATATCCGCCAACAACTCTTTCAATTTTTTGATACCCGCAACTTCTGCTACCGTGATATTAAAAGATTTATTGTACTCTGCTTTGATTGTGCTCAGTACGATATTTTCGATACTTCGCTCCACCATGTCGTTTACTTTGACAAAATAACCAGTACGTGGCAATTTTAAACCAATTCTGAAATTTGCATAAGCTCCTTTTTCAGTAAACTGTTTGGCAATAATAAGATAATAGCCATTTGGAAAGGCTTGTTCTTGTAGTTTTATCTGCTCTTTCCAAAGAAACTCCTTGACTTCGCTTTCTTTTTTGAGCGAAGAAATTAGGCTATAGTACCCAACATCTAAAATTTTTAGTTGCTCTTTGAATGGTAACGGAACAATTGTTTTTAAATCACATACAGCATCGTGTAATTGTTGCTGTTCGCTGCTTATTCCATCTTTTCGTAGATAGGTGTAGCCATCGCAAACACTATTTATACCCAATTCTCTTAAAGGATGAATATCCTCGTCGTTGAACTTTGTGTTAGTGAATATTAATTGGTTCGTTGGATTGGTAAATATTAATCGACCTGTTGGATTAGATATTTCCTTCTTTATTTTTATTCTGTATTCTTGCTCGTTGTCACGAGGCATTTTAATTAAAAAATCTTCTTCTTTGGCAAAAAGTGAAACTACAATCAATTGTAGAATCAAAAATACTCTCATTATTTTTTTCATACAAAAATTTTTAAGAGTCCCAAGGCTACGAAAACAGCCTTGGAACGTGTAAAAAAAGGATTAAGGTCTTACTATCGTCTTCTTAAAGATAGTGGTTGATTGCGAGGACAGGAGTTTGAGCCAACTCGTAACTTTTATCCTCCTTTTAGTCATATCAGCCAACGATTCAGGTAATTTGTAGAAAATGGTAAAATTAATGTCTTTTGGAGGTTCGGTCATCGTGACAGGTGGATAACCTGATGCTTCCTTTCCACAAGCTTTCTCAGCTATAGCATACTCTGGTGTACCTGCCTTACAACCACATTCGTCTGTTGCACATTTACTAATATCAACAACAGATATTGCTTTAGAAATCGCCTCATTTACTGCATCATAATCCCGTTTTACCGTATTCATTTTAGTAAAATGGTAAAAACTTAGGCATAGTCTAAGTCGACATTTTTTTTATCAAAAACGTCAATTAGGGTCTGAAAGATGTTAATATTAAGTTTTCTGAAAGTAGAAATGGCTGATTGAATACGAGCATACTGCTGCGCACCATCAAAAGTT
>JANMGN010000692.1:0-5305 GCA_031374645.1 Chitinophagales bacterium
AACTTTTGAGTTTGCTCGCAAATTTTTGACTGTTTTTTTTAGCCGTATTCTCAATTCTGCTTCGGCACAAGGTTTTTTTAGTAGTATAAGAAGGCTACTTTTTGGCGGAAAACTACAATTATTGGACCGTTTTAAGGTACATGGCGATATTGAGCATATTCAAGAATTGTTTAAAAAAGGCACTGTCGTGATAGTTCCTACGCATTTTAGCAACTTAGATTCTATTCTTTTGGGCTTTGTGATGGATCAGGTCTTGAAATTTCCAGCTTTTTCGTACGGTGCAGGACTTAATCTTTTTAACAGTGGAGCAGTCGCATATTTTATGAATCGCTTAGGCGCATATCGAGTGGATAGACGCAAAAAAAATTCCGTTTATCTCGAAACGCTCAAAACAATGTCGAGCCTTTCTATTCAGCGAGGAACAAACTCCTTGTTTTTTCCAGGCGGAACTCGCTCTCGTTCTGGCGCACTCGAACGAAGATTGAAAATGGGGCTTTTGGGTACAGCAATAGATGCACAGCGTGCTAATTTTCAAAAAGATACAAATACTAAAATTTTTATTGTACCTTTGGTCATGTCTTACCATTTTGTTTTGGAAGGACAGTCTTTGATAGAACAAAGTTTGCGTACCGAGGGAAAAGAAAAATATACAAAAGTGGTCAATGATGAGTTTTATAGCATCAGAAGTGTCGCAAAATATATATGGAATTTCCTTTCTGATGAATCTGAAATAACGCTTTCTTTTGGAAAACCGATGGACGTAATGGGCAACTTTGTAGATACCGAAGGAAAAAGTTTTGATAGATACCAAAACGAATTAGATATTAAAGAATATTTTATATCTAATTCTATCGTAACCAATAATTTACAACGAGAAACAGAATACACAAAAATACTTTCTGATAAAATAGTAGATAGATATTTTAAAGAAAATGTCGTTTTGAGCAGTCATTTGATAGCTTTTGTAGTGTTTAAAATATTACAAAATCATTATCACAAATTGGATATTTATGGTATTTTGCGTTTGCCTGCCGATGATTATATTTTTCCTTATGAAAATGTAAAAGGTGCTGTTTTAGCTTTGCAAAATGTACTTTTGACTTGGCAAAAAGAAGAAAAACTCAAACTTTCAGAACAAATTTATTGGAATATTGATGAGTTGATAAAAAATGGAATTGCCGAAATGGGTATTTATCACTTGATAAAACCAATCGAAATAAAAGAAAACGGCGACTTAGCAAGCGATAATTTTGCACTTTTATTTTTCTATCATAATCGACTTATGAATTACGATTTGGAAAAAACAATAAATTGGGATAATTTTAAATTAATAATTAATAATTAATAATTTTTATAAATACCTCATTATCAGATTTTTATACAAATTAAAATAAACAAAAAATGAGAGAAAATCCATTAGACCAAGATTATAATTTCAATATTTATAGTGCAGACAAATCCAATTGGGCATTGCTGGTAACGTACAATTTCACTTCTGATGCGGAATTGTTGATGTTACAAGACGCTTTGGAAGAAGCCGAAATTCCTTGTTATATTATGGACAAATCTACGGGTTTGGTTAATCCGATGTTGAGTGGACAAAAAGGCGCAGTGCAATTGTATGTCGCACAAGAAAATTTGGCAGAAGCGCAAGAAACATATCAAAAAACGCATAAAATTGCGCAAGAAATATACGACAAAGAAGAAAAAAACGATAAATGGAAATGGACAAGACTTATAATTCGCATTCTTTTGGCATTTTTTATTCTTAATTTTATTCTTAAAGCGATATTTTTTCTACAAGATTTAACATCTGTATCAGAACAAATTGGTTAAAATTGAATTTAACCTTGACAGAGTTTTGAACCCTATCAAGGTTAAAATCAATTGTAGTGGTAATTTCAAAATACAAATTATTCATTATAAATTATTAATTACTAAATATGTTATCAAGACGCACATTCTTACAAACCACAGCGACACTCGCCGCAGGTGCAGCAATTGCCCCAAATTTAGCATTTGGAGGCGCAGAAGAAAAACCAATCGGGCTTCAAATATGGAGTGTTCGAGATGCTCTAAAAGAAGATTTTGACGGTACTATAAAAGCTATCGCAAAAGCTGGCTTCAATTATGTAGAAGGTTTCGGCTACGAAAATGGCGCATGGTTTGGTAAAAATGCCAAAACTTTCCGTGCTATTTTGAAAGATTGGGAACTAAAAATGCCAAGTTCTCATTTGGTTTTTAAATCTGAGCATTTTGATACGAAAACAAAAACCGTTACGGACGAGTGGAAACGTGCGGTGGAAGACGCACTCAAAGTTGGGCAGCGCTACCTTATCAGTCCTTGGACAGAAGATAAAGAGCGTCTAAATCTGGATACTTACAAGGGATTTGTGGAAAAATTGAACATTTGCGGTGCTTATTGCAAAACTCAAAATATAAAATTTGGTTACCACAATCACTGGTTTGAGTTTGATAAAATCGGTGACGAAGTCATGTACGATGTACTACTCAAAGGTACAGAAAGCCAAAATGTAGTGATGGAAATGGATGTTTGTTGGGTAAATTATGCTAAAAATAATCCAATAGAATGGTTCAAAAAATATCCTGGTCGCTTTGAATTATTGCACATGAAAGACCTCGTAGAAGATGCCGAAACACCACAAGATGCTACTGCGATTATTGGAGAAGGCGTGGTAGATTTTGAAGAAATCATAAAAAATGCACGAAAAGGAGGCGTTAAAATGTTTATTTGCGAATTAGAAAATTACAAAAAATCATCTGTTGATGACGTAAAAGTAAGCGGAAAAGCATTGAAAAAATTATTGAAATAATTACTGCTTTAAAATGTATGTTATACCCGTGAGGTCTTGAATACCTCGGGTATATATACATTTTAATAAAAAATAAAACCAAAAAGGCTTCGTCAATCACGAAGCCTTTTTACTGTTTTTTTTAGTTATGTCCAAAAAAATATTATACACTTACATCTTAGTAAGCACTATTCATTTATTAAGTCATTTGATTGATAATCAAATAGTTATATCGTTTAGTAAACCGCTACTAATGCCCACTTTAGCATTGTATTTTATTTATTCGGTAGGGCTAAAAACTATTCCGAACATCTTGCTATTTATCGGACTGCTATTCTCACAACTCGGCGATACCCTTCTGATGTACATCTCCAACGATGCTATTTTTTTCCTCGCTGGCTTGGGAGCATTTTTAGTAACACAAATACTATATACGACCTCTTTTTTTCGCTACGAAAACGAAAATATAGGTTTTATCAAACAAAAACCATATTGGATTTTGCCTTTTTTAGTCTATTTGGGAGTTTTACTTTACTTACTTTTACCTAATATCACGAGCCATTTCACAGCTCCAATTGTCATTTATGCACTTGTGATAAGCACAATGTCAGTAGCAGCTTGTAATTTGAAAACAAAAATGGAAACCACCAACTGGAAAATCCTTTTTTGTGGTGTTTTGCTATTTTTAGCTTCCGATTCTTTGATAGCTGTCAATAAATTTTTGATGCCGCTACCTTATGAAGGCATTTCTGTCATGTTCACTTACATTTTAGGACAGTTTTTGATAGTGGAAGGTGTGAAAAGGGAAAAAGAATGGAATGATAGTATTGTGGTAAGTGATGAATAGTCTATCTATAGATGATAAATTTATAAAAAACACCTTACAAATCGCTGATTTGCAAGGTGTTTTTATTTGCTTTTTATTAAAAAAACTGGTTCATCCATGATTTTGGCGGAACTTCCACGGTAAAACCCGTGAGGTATTGAAGACCTCACGGGTTTATAGAGCGCAATAAATCTATTCCGCCAAAATCATGGATGAACCAAAAAACTTATATTATCCAAAGATTTCTATTCCAGCGAAATAGGATAAGCCTTCGATAGCTGTATTTTCTCCAACATTTGCAGCGTATTTTTTTATACCTGTTCTTGTAAACCTTTTCTCACATCATCAACATATTCTATGCTAACTCCAGCCAATAAAGCTATTTTTGCATCATCAAATTCCGTAGAAAGTAGAAGCGATTTGGTAAATTGATAATCTTTTTCAGAAAAAGCTTCTTCTCGCCCTTTTTCCATTCCTTCGAGTGCGGCTTTTTCTATCTTTTCTTTTTCTTGTCTGATAGCTTCAGCATTATTAGAAAGGGTCATTTCATAGACCATGCGCTTTTCTGGCGACATAGCACGAGTATCTAATTCAGAAATAGCAAAACGCAGCCATTCCTCTGTCCAAAATTTAGGATACTCAACTTGCTCATTGGCTATAAACTCTTTATCTATGGTCTTCATTGTAAATAATAATTTTTCTAAGTCAGTGGTACATTCATACTCTTGAAGTGTAAATTTCCCTAACTCAACAGTAACATAAATACTTTGCTCGTCCATCGTTTCGCCATGTTGATTTTTGATAAAACCTATATTATGATAACCTGCATGGTCGCTAATGTTTTCCGCTACTATCGCAATAGCATATATTTTCGGCAATTCTTTGTATTTAAAATCTCCTTTTTTGACTAAAGTATTGAATTTTTGTGCCGTATAAAATTTCAAGCGCTGCAAAAAATATTTAAACGAACTCAATTGCATTTCTACAATAAAAATATTTCCTTTTTCGTCTTTGCATAGTAAATCAAAAATACCACTTCGTGCGTCACGGGTAATTCCGTCAAAGGTATTTTTATCAAAACTTACCTCTACGATTGCATTTTCAGAAGCTATCAAGGCTTGTAATGCTTGGCGAAGAAAAACACTGTTATTTTCATTGCCAAAAGTGGCTTTAAAGCCGTAGTCAGAAGTAAATGGGATAAACCGTTGCGCTTCGTTGTATAATTCCATAAGGCAAAGTTAGCTTTTTTTATTAAAATTTCAAAAAAAAATGACAATTATTTTTATATATTCTCACTCAACTTTACAAAAAAACACCTTACAAATCACTGATTTGCAAGGTGTTTTTTATTTGTTATTTTTACAAAAAACAAAAATCTTATCCAAAAATCTCTGTTCCAGCGAAGTGGAAAGAACCTTCGATAGCTGCATTTTCGTCGCTATCTGAACCATGTACCGCATTTTCTCCGATACTTGCAGCATATTTTTTACGGATAGTACCTTCGGCAGCTTGTGCAGGATTTGTAGCACCAATTAGCGTACGGAAATCAGCAACTGCGTTTTCTTTTTCCAAAATAGCAGCTACAATCGTACCGCTTGACATAAACTCGCAAAGCTCTCCGTAAAAAGGACGCTCGCTGTGTACAGCATAAAACTCGCCCGCTTCA
>JANMGN010000717.1:0-2160 GCA_031374645.1 Chitinophagales bacterium
GCAAAAATCTTGAATAAGCGTATTATTCTTTATCATTGTATCAAAAATGCCCTTTATTTGCAGTTTTCTCTTTTTTTGAAAAAGAGAAAAATTTATCAAATAAAAAAAACTCACTATGAAAAAAATATTTTTCTTCCTAAAAATAAGTGCAATATTTTTGCTTACTATAAACGTTTTTTCAGCAAAAGCGCAGCAAAAAACAGCCATTAACAACAAATTATCTATCAAAGTCATTGGAAAATACACTGGCGATAGTGTCATTTTACGATGGGTTCCGACCTCCACAAGTCGTTGGCAAGAGATGCTAAAAGCAGGTTTTATGGTCGAAAGAGCAGTTGTAATCAAAAAAGATACTTTTTTTACAAAACTTAATTTTGTTAAAGTAAGTAAAACGCCTATCAAAGCATTGCCTTTGCCGCAATGGGAACCTTTGATGAAAATAGACAAACAACACGCCGCAATTGCTGCACAAGCCTTGTATGGAAAAGATTTTATGACAGGTGCTTCGACGATGGCAAGTGCAACAGATAGATTTGCAGAGCAAAAAGGTCGTTGGTCGTTTGCGATGTTGTCAGCCGACCAATCGAGTATCGTCGCAAAAGCGTTGGGACTGAGATTTAGCGAAGGCAAACTCGAAAAAGACAAAAGTTACATTTATCGAGTGTATTCTTTGATAGATAAATCGCTCGGACAATCTGATACGACCAGCATTTACATACAAGCAAATGACATTGAGCCGCTGCCTTCTGCACCTGTGGTCAGTTCGGTAGGTTTAGAAAAATCTGTTTTTTTGACTTGGAATACCAATGCCAAATATTCGGGTTATTGGGTAGAGCGAAGCGAAGATAAAGGCAAGACATTCAAGGCTTTACATAAAAGCCCATTGGTAAATTTGACCAAAGACACGCTTAGAGAAGACATCAATTCACTCACTTATTTGGATAGTTTGAAAGAAAATTACAAGCCATTTATGTATCGAGTAGTAGGTATTACGGCGTATGCCGAGCGAGGAAAACCTTCTGAAAATGTGACCCAAATGGGACGAGATAGAACGCCTCCGATTTCTGCCACGATTACCGAAGTTACGCAAGTCAATAACGATGCTTTTTTGATAAAATGGGAAAAAACTATCAAAGAAGCAGATTTTAAAGGTTATATTTTGGAAAAATCAGATAAATATTTAGGCCCTTTTACACCAGTTCAAAAAGAGTTATTTCCTAAAAATACTACTCAATTTTTGGATAAAAAAATGAATTTTTATGCACAAAATTTTTATCGAATTTCGGCAGTTGATACCGCAGGAAACAGTAATCCATCGTTTGTAGTCAATGGCGTTGTGATTGATACAATTGCGCCAAATCCGCCTCTTGGTTTGACAGGAACGGTGGATAAAAAAGGCGTTGTAAAATTACACTGGCACGCAGGAAAAGAGCCAGACATTAAAGGGTATCGGGTTTATTTTGCGAACGCTTCTGACCATAATTTTAGCAATTTGACAGGTTATGTGCTTCAAGATACTGTTTTTTACGATACTATTTCGATAAAAACGCTTACCAAAGAGGTTTTTTACAAAGTTGTCGCTGTTGATATGCACAGCAATCACTCCGATTACTCAAAGGCGTTTATGCTCAAACGACCAGATGTTATTGCGCCAGTTGCACCACTTTTTGAAAACTCGGTGGTAACTGAAACAGAGGTCAAAATGACTTGGATTAAAAGCGAATCGGACGATGTTATCAAGCAAATTTTGTATAAAAAAACCAGAAATGCTACAAAATGGGAAGAAGTAAAAGTTTTTTCGCCTGATATAGAAACCTACATTTTCAAAGGTTTACCACCAAAAATAGACGTTGAATTTACCCTTGTCGCATTTGATGGTATAGGAAATCGCTCTCGAAACGCTATTCCGATTATAGTCGCGGCTTACGAAACAAATTACAAGGCGATGAATTTTAACTTAAAAGCAAATTATGTGAAAGAAAAACAAGAAATCCAATTGTCTTGGACTACGCCTATGGACAAAAAATTGGATTATTTTGTGATTTCGAGAGCCGAAGGTCAAAAACCAATAAGTTCTTATAAATCTTTTAAAGCAGGAACAAACGCTTTTTCAGATGCCAATATTAATCCGCAAAATGTTTATAAATATACGATACGAGC
>JANMGN010000789.1:0-9193 GCA_031374645.1 Chitinophagales bacterium
GCACCTGTTTTATCGAAGGCAACTACGGCAGGCTCAAAATCAGGTTCTCCAGAGGGCAAAACAGATTTCATATTCATACCTAAATAAAAAGCATTGCTGCGCCTGTCTATGGTAATTGAACTTGCGCCCCAAACTGTTGAACCGCCAAATTTGTAGCCTGTATAACCTGGCCCGTTTGCAGGCCCAACGCCAGGTGTGCAAGGCGAATTGAAAAAAACGTCGAGTGGGTATTTTCCTTTTTTTGTACCTCCGTTGCCATCGGTGGTTATTTCATCAAAATCTGACTGTGTCCAAGAACGAAAACTACAACGATTGCCCGTATTTTTCAGAACCATTCCGCTGTATTCCAATGTAGTATTGGGGTCAGTGAAACTTGATGCAGTACCGTAATATTCTCCGCCTGTTTTTTTCCAATGTGCTTTAAAATTTTCTACAATTTCACGGTTTCCATTGACATCTAAACGGTGCATAGCTGCCCAGTCTGCTGCATGACTTTGCCCTGTGACGTAAACAACTTTTCCGTCAGAACCTACGTCCCAAAGATGATTTTCGGCAACATAGCCTTCTGCCCATATATTTTGCGCCCAAGTTAATCCTGTTGGTATTCCTTTGACAAAGTTATTGTTCAATTTTGCGATAAAATAACCTCCATTATTGGCTTTGGTATCTTTGGTGTCGCCTGAAATAAAAAGGTCAGCAGTAGCTTCTCCTTTTACATTTGAAAACTTCATAAAACGGATATTTTCAACTGTATTTGCCTCAAAATGAGCGACTTGTACAATTTTAGAAAGGTCGTTTTCTAAGAGTAAAAAGAAGGCAACTTGTTGTGTTCCTTGTGCATTATTGATATTTTTATTGGCAATAATTGTTTTCGGGACACTATTCGGAATCCAGTCTAAATTGCTCGCTGTACCACAAATCAAAAACTTACCGTTAGAGAGTTGAGCGATGTCGTAAAAAATTTCGTTCCCTGCGTTTCCTGCATACGTAACTGTATTTTTTTGAGCAAAAACAAAAGTGGATAAGATTAGAGCAAAAATAAGTAGGATTGATTTTTTGTACATAAATGATGATTTCATAATTCGATTAGTTTTTTAATACTTGAAAAAGCGTATTATTTATTCTTAAAAAATAAACACCCGTTTGTAAGTCATCTATTTTTAATGTTTTAGGCAATTGCGTTCCTTTTAATATGGGCTGTCCTAATTGATTAATAAGTTCAAAAGGTTGATTGTAATCGTTGATTTGAATAGTCAAGAAATCATTTGTTGGATTAGGAAAAATCCGTATAACATCGTCTGGGTTTTGTAAAAATATTATTTTTGAATACTCATAACGACCATCAAAATCAATAATTTTTAAACGATAATAGGTATTTTTGCTAAACGTAATATCTGTGTAATCATAATTTTCTTGTTTAGATAAAGTGATTTGACGGAGTGTTGAAAAAGAGGTGGCATCAAAACTTTTTTCTATTTCAAAATGACTTACGTTTTTTGCAGAAGCAATAGTCCAATACAGATGAGCTTCATCTTCACGTACAACTCCCTTAAAATCAATAAGTTGCAACGGCAGTATTTGTACTGGCGCTGTAAATTGATTGAGTGTATTGATAATATTTGACGTAACTACATCGTATTGGGCAATTTGGTTTATAGCTTGAGCATCTGTAATATTGGTGCAAAGCGTACAATATGAAGGTGTATTAGCACAATCTAATTGATTGTAATTTGCTCCTTGCGTAGTGCCATTTGCAAAATAAAGTTTTTCTCCGCCAGGATAACCTACTAAATTTGTACCCAATACATGTATAGAATCAAAAGCAGCAGGCGTATTCAAATAATGTGACACGGGACGATACATATAAGGTGGTGTTTTGAAATCTGTAATACTTCCACAAATTACAAAACCATTAAGTGCGCCGCCAAAGGACTGTAAAAATAAGCCAGGGTGTAGATTATGAACATTATTTAAGGGATTAGAATTGGTAATATTACAACGAATAATAGCCCAATGTTTGCTTTTTCCGCCTATTGCACTATGCCCTTTATCTATCAAAACACCTTCTTCAAAACTGTCAATATTGGTATCTTTGATAAGTACGTTGCGCATACCACCTATCTGAACTCCTGGTAATGTTTGAGAATAAGTGCCACCTTGAAAAGTGCAGCTTTTAACAATCAAATTTCGAGCAAAGGGTACTCCAAAATCGCCCCAGTCTGAAGAATTTGTACCTCTAATTCCACCTGAATTTGTAAAGTTACAATTATTAATCAGCGTATTATGCGATGTACTCGATAGGTAAATCCCTTCGCTTGTGTTATTGTCTAACCAATTGCAATTTTGGATGTAAATGGAATCTGTTTTTTGCCAAAGTCCTACAACAGGAGAGTTCCCGCTACTACAACCCGCTTGTTTGTATTTATTTTTAAAGGTACAATTGTCTATCAAAATATTTTTGGTATTGAACAAAAGTAACATTTCCAGCGACCCCAGATGTCCATCAAAAGTACAGTTTTTTATTACACAATCTCGACTTACCTCATTGGAATTTTGTGCTGCGTTACCATCAATCCCAAGTACCAAATGCCAGCCTGCACAAGTCACATTGATAAATTTCACATCTGTAATAGAACAATAATGTGCATATTGCAAACGAATACTACTTGCATTCTGAGCGTTTATGGCATTAAAAGTCATGTTTTTAACGTGAAAATTATAAAGTACATTCGTTCCAGAATTAAACAGCATATAATCATAGGTTCTTATGCTTGAAAATACTGTTCCGAGTGTGGAAGTGCCTTGTAATATTACATTATTTTTAGGAATAAGCCTTGCCTGGATGTTATACGTTCCGTCAAAAATAGTGACAATACCGCCACCGTTTATAGTACAAAAATTAATGGCTTGCTGGATTTCAACATCATCATTTGAGCCGTCGGTTATGTAAGTTGCGCCACTTGCCCCGACGCTAACATTTATAGCTGACAAGTTATTTTGCGATGAAAAAAGAACAAAGAACAAAAGTGATAAAAGTAGTGTTTTCATTATTATTATATTTTTATTAAAAAACGATACAAAAGTAGTTGTTTGAAAATGTAAAACAAAATTATTAGTATTTGAAAAATGTCATTCAAAAAAACTTTTATTTATATTTTACGTTTTAGAATAAAAAATTTATCATGCAAGATTTAGAACCGTACTATCGTTGGCGAGATTATTATGTTTCGGAAGAAGATGAAAATTCGCCTTTTTTTGGGCAAGAATATTCTGAGTTTACGTATAGCAATAAAGTTTATAATTATTTTATACATCCGCAATGGGACGATTTCGGCTCAAACACGCTTTATTTGAAAGTCCTTTTTGCAGATTATGAAGATGGGTATGCTATTATTGAGTTTATTGGAGAGTGGAATGATGCGGTAGAAAATGATATTATGTTGCTCAAACGTGATGTAATAGATGTGTTTATTGCAAAAGATATTTTTAAATTTATCCTCATCGGAGAAAATATTTTGAATTTTCATAGCGACGATGATAGCTATTATGAAGAATGGTGGGACGATATTAGCGACGAGCGTGGCTGGATTGTTCTGCTCAACACATTGCCTCATGTTACACTCGAAATGCAACAGGCTCATTTACAGCAGTTTATAAATTTGGGTGGCACTTTTGAAACGGTCAATTGGCGACCGCATAAGCCTGAACGCCTTTTTGCTGCAATAGAAACGCTTTTGAATGGAAATATGAAACAAGTTTTGTAGTTTTGCTCAAAATTCAAAACGATTTATAGACACTATGCTCAACGCTATACCTATTACACTTGATTTCATATCGAAGGTCTTGATGTTACTTGTTATTATGCAAGGATTATTCGTTTCTATTATTTCGTGGTTGCAAAAAACGGAAACTACTACTGCACGTTTTTTGTACAGCTCGCTTATTACGGCTGTTTCTTTGACCCTTTTGAATGATTTACTGCACAAATTTAACGTTTTTACGAGCCACCCAAAGTGGCTTTTCTTGCCTACTTTTTATACCATGTCGTTTGGCCCTTTGCTATTTTTTTATGTAAAAGCGGCTTTATACCAATCATTTCGCTTACAATGGAAAGATATTAAGCATTTTATGTTGCCGATAGCACAGGTGTTTTTCTTTGCAGTTGTCTTTTTTTTTAATCCAGAAACCAAGCAAGAATACTGGCGCAATGACTACAATTTTTTTTACGGTACTTTTTCTTTTCCTATTTATTGGCTCATTTTTACCATTTATATTTATTTTGCATATCGTTTTATCCGACACAAAATAAAGGCTTTTGAGCATATCGAATACGATAAAAAGGAAAGTCATAGCACTAATCGCTTGCGACAGGTGGTCAAGGGTTGGTACATTTTACTACTTATAAACAGTAGTTTTATTGTTCTGAATTTTGCGAGCGAATACGTTTTTAGTATGCCGCTCAACAATAATAAATTTTATCTCTTTTTTAATGAAATGTCATTTGTGGCGATGGTCGCATGGATGGCTTCTTATGGTTACTACAAAGTGGCGAAAGGTTTGGGACTTTGGGATTTTGTAAAAGGTAAATTTTTACAACTACCTAATAACCAATAAATTATGCACAAAAAGCAGGTACAATTACTCCGTAAGTGCTTTTATTTTTTCTATTCCCAGCTCCTTCATTATTTTGATGTTATTTTCTGGAATTTCATCTACATTAGGAAAATTATCTACAGCCCAAGTCACGCTACTTTCTTTGAGCAAATGCAACATAGGATAAGGCGAACGATTGGTATAATTCTCAACATCGTCTTGTTTTGTACCGTTGAATTGGTATGCAGGATGGAACGAAGCAACTTGGATAAGACCTTCAAACTCAAATTCTTCTAAAAGTTGTTCGCTAAAATCAACATAATTTAGGTAATCCTCGAAGTCGTGCAGTGTATTTGGCAACAAAATTAGTGTAGTTTCTAATTCGACCGCATCAGCAGCTGCCAAAAGACGCAGTTCCTCGACCAAGAGTTCGCTCAATTGGTTCAAATCTGTTTTTTCAAAAACAACATATCGTATTTTATCCGACTTAAAAGGATGCTTCGCAAAAGGGCAAAGGTTCAGACCAATGACTACTTTTTCAAGCCAGTTTTTTGTTTTTTCGATGTACATTTTACGATAGTTGGTAGCTTTATCCTAACCTTTCCCAAAAAGGAAAGAGGAAAAGCAATTGTTACTGAATTTCGTCGTCTTTTTGCAAGACCTTTGTTTTTTCGCCAAAATACTGTACAAAACCTTGCATTTCGTTAGCCATTTCAGCATTTTGAGTAGCACGATAAAAAGTATCCGTCATAGAGCGCAAGGCTTGATAAAAGAAACGATTCATCTCGTCCACACGCATTTCGTCTGTCCAAAGGTCAATTTTTAGCGTATCACGGCTGTCTTTGTCAAAAATAGAAAATAACATTCCTTTGATTTCTGACCATTTTGCGCCTTCTGGATTGTCCTCTGCCATCCACTCCAATTTTACAGGTACTTGCTCTGCATTTAGTCCTACACGGACTTTAATTTCTGAATTTTTTACAACTGTATTTTCCAAAATTATAGACTGATTGATTTTTTAATAGTAATATTTTTCTAAATTTTAACCCTGAGCGATTTTACTTCTCAAAAAACCAAGAACCACATCAAGCCCTTGGTCAAACGAATCATTGTTATTTATGACTACATCTGCAACGCCCATGTAAGGCAAAATATATTTTTCGTAAGACGGCATCACGTGGTGTTCGTAGCGGTACAAAACATCTTCGATTGGGTAACCACGTTCGATTTGGTCACGTTTGATACGTCGGATTACTTTGAGGTTTTCTTTGGCATGGACAAATATTTTCAAGTCCAAAAGTCCATTTATTTTTTTATAATGAAGTACAAAAAGCCCTTCTACGACAATAATTGGTGCAGGATTGAGCATAAAACGTCTTGGTTCTGCCTCTTTATTGTTAAAAACATACTCTTCTCGTTCGAGGCTTTCGCCTGCGCAAAGTTTGAGAATATCCTCATAAAATTTCTTCTTGTCTATGGATTTCGGAAGGTCAAAATTTTGATAGCCTTCGCTATCTACCTCTTGTTGCTCCCTTGGAAAATAGTAATCGTCTTGCGAAACGATACACACGTTTGCAGGGTCAAACATTTCGCTAATTTTGCGTAAAAATGTTGTTTTACCAGAGCCACTTCCGCCCGTAATACCTATAATAAAGGGTTTTTGCATTGCAATAAATTATAAATTTTGACAAAGATAAAAACTCTTTTGATGTTTTTAGTTTTCAAACAAAATAAAGCTATTCTATTTCCGTAAAATCAATGTAATGTGTTCCGATTTCAAATTTTTGCTGAATAAGCCCTTTTAATTTAGCATAATTTTCTGGATTAGTAGCATAGTCTGTTTCGTTCATATTTATGATAACCACAGGAAGCGTATTTTGCGTTTTGAAATAATCCAAATAAGCGGATTGTATATTCAAAAGATACTCTTCTTTGATTGATTTTTCGTATTCTCGACCTCGCTTTGCTATATTTTTTAACAAAATTTCTACTGGTCGGTGCAGATAAAAAATAATATCTGGCTTTGCAAATGATGAATTTAAGACTTGAAAAAGTCGTTGAAACAAGCGAAACTCTTCATCTTTAAGGTTTTTTTGAGCAAAAAGAAGCGTTTTTAAGAAAAAATAATCTGCCACAATTTTGTTTTGAAAAATATCTGTTTGTGATAATTCTTCTTGCAAATGCTTGTGTCGCTCTGCCATAAAAAACAATTCTACTTGGAAAGCAAAACGCTCAGGATTTTCGTAAAAAGAAGACAAAAACGGATTATCAGCAAATTTTTCGAGTATCATTCGGCTGTTTGTTTCGTCCGAAATCATCTGACAAAGCGTAGTTTTTCCTGCACCGATATTCCCTTCGATGACGATAAATTGGTATGTTGTATTGTTTGAAATAGGTGGTGGTTAATTAAAAATTAAAAATGAATAATTAAAAATTGGGTCAAAATTATTTTGCTCATCATATATTGCCTATTAAACTAACAATTAATAGCTTATAAAAAAGTAATCTTATAGAGAAAACTTAGTCAAAATATTTTTTCATTCGTCAAAATCTAAAATATAAACCTCTAATGGGTCTTCACAATCAAAAAAAAGCTCTTCGACAGGAAGTTGCAGCACTGGATGAACGTAGTCGCCATTGACTTCCATCATGGGAATTATCGCAAAATTTCGCTCGTGAAAGTGTTTGTGAGGCACTTCCAGATTTTCTGTTTTGATAATTTTTTCGCCATAAAACAAGATGTCAATATCGATTTCACGTGCTTGCCACTCGCCTTCTCGGTTGCGCCCCATTTCTTTTTCTGTGGCTAAAACACCACTCAGAACCTCCTCAACGGAAAGCGAAGTATTGACTTCTAAACACTGATTCCAGAAATTTTCTTGGTCAGTATTACCCCAAGCCTGCGATTCGTAATAGCTTGATTTTGCTTGAATAATTCCTATTTTATTAGCAATTTCTTTTTCAGCTTGCTGCAAAAAAGCCAATCGGTCGCCGATATTACTTCCTGTTAGTAAATAAACAATTTCGTTTTCTTGCATAGTTATTTTATAATTAGCGCAAAAATAGGTATAGTAATTCGTAAAAGTAAAAATTTATAAAGTATTTTTAAATAAAAAAGCATCGTCAAACTATTGGTCTAACGATGCTTTTTTTATTTTTAAATAAAAATTATTGAGAAAGCGTTCTTAAAAGTGCAATCAAAGTAATAATTCCACTTGCTTGCGCAATACCATTGGCAATGATTTTTGGCCAATCGGTTTCTTCTTTTTTGACGGTATTTCCTTCTTTATCTATTTTATCTGGTTTCTTAGGATCTTTATAACCTACCGTTACGATAGCTCCTTTGGTCACTTTGGGATAAATTTTGAAAAGTCCAAAATCCACCGTACGGTTTATTTTACCACTTGGCTGCATCACTGTCAAACGTGATTTTTTAGCATCTTTGCTAAAACCTGCTGCGTACTCATTAATATAGAATTTGGCACGTTTGCCTGCATGAAAAGGAACTGTAATTTTTCCACCTGCAACTACATCCTCTGCATATATCTCAGTAGCTTTGATAGCACCACGCAAGGTTACGAGGTCTTTATTTTTAGGGATAGTAACAATATCGCCAGGTTTTAAGATGTAATTAAACTTCGAAGTCAGAGGTGTTTTTAGAGCTTGGGTCAAGTCCATAACTATCTGCCCTGTTCCATCAGCGTTACGATAAAGGCGACCGCCATCTGTAAATGCTTCACGTGAAAGTCCACCTGCACGCTCGATTACGCTGCTTATCTGTTCGTTAGGCGAAACCAAAGCATACGTACCTGGGTAACGCACTTCTCCTTCGAGTGTAATATACTCTTGTAATTTGAACTCAGGAACACTTCTCACGGCTATCAAATCAAACGGTTGTAGTTTGAAATTTGCATTTGGGCCGCTGATGGTTTCCATATTTTTATCTACATCTAATGTTGCGATAGTGATACGAGTAGGCTCATTATTTTTGAGAACCACCCGAGAAATCTCTACCCTATTCGATGCAGCTTCGAGCTTCATACCACCTGCCAAAGTCAAGATGTCTTTGAGTGTGAGCGACTCATCGTACTGAAACTCTCCTGGGTTTCTTACTGCACCTACTATACTCACATTGTACGCATCTGTATAGGTCAATTTGGAAGGCACAAATAATTTATCTGATGGTTTTAGTGTTAAATTATCTAAACCTTTGCCGTTACTCAAAGCATCTTTTAATGAAATACGAATGTACTCTTTTTCTTTTTCGTTGTTCACATTTTGACGAATAATATAAGCAAAATCTGTTGCATCGGGACGAATTCCTCCTGCCAAAAGAATAGCGTCTTCTACTTTTATGCTTTGTTTGCTATCATAGGGATAACTCTGCGGCTTACGTACAGCTCCTTCTATCGTGATTTTATAGCGATCGGTGTAAGTAGCTTGTGTATAAATAATCAACTTATCTTTTGACTGTAAAGTAATATTTTCAGCCGATGCTGGATTTTTCAAAATTTCTGCCAAAGGTACTCGTTGATAGCTGTAAGATTGGTCGTCATTGATACGTTGTAAAAATGCAATATCTGTACGTGCTTCTTTTTGC
>JANMGN010000792.1:0-10145 GCA_031374645.1 Chitinophagales bacterium
AACTTTGCTGCTGCTTCGTCTAAAACTGCTGCCGAAATATTGCTTTCTTTGATATTTTGCAATTCAAAATCGCCACTTTCGTTTAGCTCTTTAATTATTTTTTGACAAGTATTACAGCTTGACAGATGATATATTTTTTTCATATTGTAAATTATTTTTTCAGTAGTATCAAATCAATTCCAGCTTCTCTAATTTTTTGATTTAAAACTGGTAAGTCGCTGCTAATCAATTTGTTATAAATAGCAAGTTGTTCATTTATTTTTACAGTAAGCTCATTTGCGACAGCGAGTTGCTGGTCGGTTGGGCGAAATTCTGCACTCTCCACGGCACTTTTTACACTCAATAATTTATTAACTAAACGTATCGGAAAATTCAACATATCTTGCTGACTTTGGAGTTTAGTTTGATACAAAGTCTCTTCCACACGAGTGAGCGTGCTATCGATACGTTTCATTTCGTTAAAAATCATTGATTGGCTTTTTTCGTCGCCAATTCTTTCTTTAAAACCATTGAATTGTTTGCGTACGTCCCGAATGTTTGCGATAGCCGTGTGCGCTTCGCTTGACTTGGCATTTATTGTTTGTACCAACTCAAATTGCGATTGTAAATCAGCATTGGTAGCGGCTACTCTTGGGTCTTTAAAGACTTGAAAATCAGCTGTTTGTGTTATTTTATTTTTAGTCAAAACGACTTTATAAACGCCAGGCGAAGCCTTTGCGCCATATAAATCGCCATCCCAAAGCAACATTCCATCAAATTTTTTGCCATCTTCGTAGCGAGCATTCCAAACAAACAGATTAGCTCCTTTTTTCGCTTTCAACTTATTTTTATCTTCTTTTGCTTGCGTAGAAAAAGTACGGATTATTTTACCCGAATAATCTAAAAACGACAAAGAAATTGTATCTTTTTCCTCTATATTTTGTACGTAAAAATGAACCATCACACCGTTCGGATGATTCGTTCCAGCCGTTTTGCTATTAAGCGATTGCGAGCCATTCATACGAACATAATCTGTTGGTTTATAGAGTTTTAGCTCTGTGTTAGCTGTATTTTCGAGCTGATGAAGCGGTGTCAAATCATCAATCATCCAAAGCGCACGACCTTGTGTAGCAGCTATCAAATTGTTGTCCTTAATTGTCAAGTCCGTAATCGGCACGATAGGTAAATTGAGCTGAAAAGGCTGCCAATTATCGCCATCATCAAAAGAAACATACATACCAGTTTCAGTACCTGCATAGAGTAAACCTTTGCGTTTTGGGTCGCAGCGAATTACACGTGTAAAATGCTCATTATCAATACCTTGTACGATTTTTGTCCAAGTTTTCCCATAATCTTTTGTACGGAAAAGATAAGGTTTGAAATCACCATTTTTGTAAGCTGTTGCTGCAAAATAAGCACCACCGTCAATAAAAGGATCTGGTTCGATGCAGTTAATCATCGTCCATTCAGGAAGATTTTTTGGTGTTACGATAGTCCAATTTTTTCCTCCATCTTGGGTCAAATTCAGCAAACCATCGTCGCTACCTGTCCAAATCAAATCTTTTACACGAGGCGATTCGGCAGCTGCAAAAATCGTACAATAATACTCCACCGAAGTATTGTCTTGCGTAATCGGCCCACCAGAAGTTTTGAGTTTTGAAGCATCATTTCGGGTCAAATCAGGGCTTAATATTTCCCAATTTTGCCCTTCGCTTGTCGTTGTGTGCAAATGATTCGAGCAAGCATAGAGTTTTTTAGGATTATGCGGCGAAAAGAAAATCGGAAAATTCCACTGAAAACGGTATTTCATCGCCTCTGCACCTGCGCCCATCGGGTTATCTGGCCAAACATTTATATTGCGATTTTGCTTGATTTTGTGGTCAAAGCGGGTCAAATAACCACCGTAACTTGTGCCATAAACAACTTCATTATTCAAAGGATCAACCGCAATATGAGCTGATTCTCCACCAGCAGTATCTTCAAAATTTTCATTTGAGATAACATCATCTGCGGTACGATGAGGGATTCTAAGTGCGGAATTGTCTTGTTGTGCTACGTAAATGCGATAAGGAACAGCATTGTCAGTCGTCACACGATAAAATTGTGCAGTTGGTTGATTGTGATAAGTGGACCAAGTTTCGCCACCATCGTAGCTCGTTTGTGCGCCACCGTCATCGCCAATTATCATGCGTTTTGGATTATCTGGGTCTATCCAAAAATCGTGATGATCGCCATGTGCAGCATATTTTAGCTGAAAAGTTGCGCCACCATCCGTAGATTTTCCGTAAGCCACATTCATTTCATATACCGTATTTACATCTTTTGAGTCGGCATAAATACGAGTGTAATACCAAGCACGTTGCCTCATATCACGGCTTTCGTTTATTTTCGCCCAAGTTTTTCCAGCATCATCACTGCGGAAAAGTCCGCCTGTTTTTGCCTCTATTTGCACCCAAATACGGTCAGAATTTTGCGGAGAAACCGTCACGCCAATGATTCCCAAAGTATCTTTTTGAGGTAAACCTTCATTGCGAGAAATGTCTGTCCAAGTGTCGCCACCGTCAGTTGTTTTCCAAAGTCCAGAACCTGTTCCTCCCGAAGAAAAACTATATGGCGTACGACGAAAACGCCAAGTAGAAGCGAACATAACACGTTGATTGTTAGGGTCAAACGTTAAATCTACTGCGCCAGCATCTTCATTGGCAAAAAGGACTTTTTCCCAAGTCTTTCCGCCATCTTTCGAGCGAAAAACGCCACGTTCAGCATTCGATTTATACGGATTTCCCATTGCTGCCACGTAAACCAAATCAGGGTTTTTAGGATTTACTCTAATTCGGGCAATGTTTCGGCTGTCTTTTAGCCCTACTGAAACCCAAGTTTTTCCTGCGTCAGTAGATTTCCAAACACCATAACCAGACGAGATATTTCCACGAATAGTTTGCTCGCCGCCGCCGACATAGATTACATTATTGTCACTTTCTGCAACTGCAATTGCGCCTACTGAACCGCCAAAAAAACCGTCAGATATATTTGACCAAGAGCGTCCGCCATCGTTTGTTTTCCAAACGCCACCGCCTGTTGCGCCAAAATAAAATAAATTTGGCTTATTGCGAACGCCTTCTACGGCACAGCTTCTTCCTCCTCGAAATGGGCCTACGTTGCGCCATTGTATAGAATTATAGCGACTTTCGTCAAAAGCACTTTTGACTTCGGATTGTTTTTTTTGTGCAAAAATCGTTGATAATGAAACGATTGTACATAACAGTAGAATAGATATTTTTTTCATATTGAGTGTTTTATTTTGTTTGCTGCATCGTTATACAATGAATTCCGCCTCCGCCCCAATTCACTGCTGCGTTGTCTAATAGCACTATTTTTTTGTCAGGAAAAACACTTTGCAAAACGCTGCGAGCTTTTTCATCACGACGTTTAAATTCCAATCCATTTTTGCCTGTATAATATTTTTGTGCCAATACTACTCCGTTGGAAATCAGGAAGTTAAGATAACTCGAAGCTATAATTCCTTTGATATTTTTGCCTTTGGGAAAGATGTGATTGTTGCTGTATTTGAGTTCACTTAGCAGCTGATACGAGCCATCTTTTGGCGTAAGCGTAGCGACTTGCGTAATCGGCGAAGGCATACGAACGATGCGAAAAGGCTTGCCATCTTGGTCGGCTGCATTTTTCAAAATCTCATAATTAATATCTATCCGACGTTTATTTTCTGCTGCAACGGGGTCATTTTTCACATCTCCTGCATCAATATCTGCTAATAAAAGTGTATTTTCATTTACGAAACGACAAAATTCATCAATGTGACCACCTGTTGTTAGTACAGTGTATGCTTTTTCTCCGTTCGCCACATTGATAGGACTTTCAAACGAAAAATCATCTTCATAAACGCCTTTTTTTAGCCAAATTATTTTTTTTACACCCATTAGTCGCTTAAATTCAGCTTCCATTTGAGCGATAGACATATTCGGATTTCGCTGTTTTTCTACTGCTTCTACTACTATCAAAGTACCTTTTCCGTTCACTTCTGTATTGCCGCCTTCGTGTATCATAGACGTATGTAATACCTTCATTTTCAGTTGATTAGCAATATTGACGTCTAACATTTCATCTGTTTTTTCGGTCAAAGTATCGCTGTATCCCCAAGCATTAAAATTCAAATCCAACATGACTTTTTCGCCATTAGAAGCCTTTATAGTTTGAGGCCCATTGTCCCGCATCCAAAAACCTGCATAATGCGTTTTGAAAATTTTTAAATTCGGATTTTTCCAGATAGAATCAGGTAGATTTGGTTTGAAAACTTGTAGCACAGAATCGCTCGGAACGATAAAATTCACTGGAGTATAAGGCAAAAGATTGGCAATAATTTGCGCAACTGCTTTTTGATTAGAAAAACCAACACGATGTTCTATATTCGGAAATGCAATCCAAACGGTTTCTTGCGGCTCAAATTCGGCTGGCAAATGATAGGAAATTGCTTCGCTTGCAGGTGTTTTTTTTTCATTTTTACAAGCAAAAAATGAAAATAGAAATATAGATATTAAGAGAAAGTATAAAATTTTTATATTTAAAATACTCATAATCAGCGTTTTGTTTAAAATAGGGTAGCGGATTTTAATTTTAAAACCAAATATACGCTTTTATTAGAGAAAATAAAAATAGGGGATATTTTTTTTAGTATTGGAAATACGAACGCTCTCAGGGTTCAAAACCCTGAGAGCGTTTAACTGGAATCACAGAATTTTCTATTTAATTGAAGTCTCCTTTTATCTTATAAGTTGTACGGTGTTTTTTACTGTTTTAGTCCTACCGTCTTTGAAACTTACCAGATAAATGATGGTATAACTACCTTGATTAGCGGGAGAACTTTTGTAAGTTCCGTTCCAGCCGTAAGCAGAATCATTCGGTAACATATCTTTTTCTTCAAAAATAAGATTGCCCCATTTGTCATATACCTGCATATTCAATACTTTATCTATGCCGTCTGCTCCAAAAAGATTGAGGTAATCATTTACGCCATCGTCGTTAGGAGAAAAGATATTGGGTAGATAAATGTCAAATCCAAATTCTTTTGTAGGCTCTGTTTTTATGGTATCATAGGGTTGTAGTAAAAAATTTACACCAACAATACAACCTTGATTGGATTTTACACTTATGTTAAAGTCGTGCCAGCCCTCAGTGCTAATACCAAAAGAGTTACACGTTTTACATATTCTTGTATCAACAACCTTTTTTTGATTATGGTCGTAGTCCTTAAAAGTAATAGCACTAATCGAATCAAACGGAAGATTTAGATTAAACTCTAATTTGGTAGAAAAAGGAGGAGTACCTTTGTATATAGAAATATGGGTGTCTTTTGGTTTAATGTCCTTAATTTCTAAATTTACTTTATCTTCGGGTAGCCTATATCTAAAAAATGCTGGACAACCCTTTCCGTCATCTAACTTATATCCAATAAATGGTCTGCCGTTAGAGAGTGATGATATATAAGTGGGAAGCTCGGCTCCTGGATAAATGCTGCTTTTATACGCTATTAATGTAGTATCGACATCTTTTTTATTTTCAAAATCGTGGCACATTAATTTATATGGAAGTTGCGCTCCTACTATTGAATCAAAAGCTAATGAATATTTGCTTCTTGGAAAATTTTCATCTGTGCTACAATAAGTATGATAATAAAATTTGTAATTTTTATTGGATTCTGCTAATATTTCAAATTCAACTTTGATTTTAAGCACAGGATTTAGAGCGTCGCTAACTTCGAAATAGTATTTACCACAAGCTAAATTTTGAGCAACTGAATCATTATTTAGCAATACCCATCCTGAATATCCATCGGCAAAACCAAATATGTAGATGTATTTTCCTGAACCTCCCGAAGCCTCCACTTCGCAAAATCCGTTTTTATCTCCAAAACACTTGTTGTGTACTAATTTTGTAATTTCTACTTTTATTTGCGCTTGCGCTGAAAAGTTAAAAATGATTAAGCATAAAATCACTAACCGCATTGTATTGTTTTTTATTTAATGTGAACAGATTTATGTAAGGCTTTTTCGCCATTGTCGTACAGAACTTCTATGATATATACGCCTGTATGTTGAAAAATGTTTGCGCTTTGTAGTGCTATTTGATTTCCTCCCTTTTGCAACGTCACATTTTCTTCGTGAATAGCACGTCCAGATAAATCTCTTACTATAATTTTAGATTGGTAGTCACGTTCTGATTGTACTACAATATTTAAAACATCTTCAAATGGATTAGGGAATATGTAACTTTTTAAAATGCTAAAACTGTTTAATGCAGTTGATGTATTTGGGTTTTGTAATTTAGGCAATATCTGGGTGGATTTATAACAGTCAGTCCAAGCAGGTATTGTTGTTTCGTTAGGGTCGACGGTAGTTAATCTAAAAGCATCGCATAATCCTATTTGTCCATCTCCATTAATGTCTATTGGTTTTAATTCGGGTGTGCCCTTACACCTTGACCTTATTAACCACATATCATACATTTTGCCGCTTATAGTTTTACGAACAGTACAAAATTCAAGGATACACTCTGATATGCTACAAGGTTTTATTCCCTCTTTGCAAATGGTGTTAGGGTTGACAGTAGGTTCTATGCCAGATATTATATTCCCTTTACATGTGCTATAGGTGGCATATCCTGTCTTAGATTTGTCCAATCCTATGGTTTTAAAGTTTTCAATAGTGGCGCTATTTTCATTACAAGTTTGGTTTAAATTTTTGTACTCAAAAATACAACATGCTCCATCTGGTGTATATTTTTTAGGAGGAGCATTATTACACGGAAATTTAGCATTTAATTCTGTTGCAAAAGGAAAGATACAATATGTACCAGTGCTACAATCATCAGCATTATAATAGGATTGCTGTGAGCCAAAATCCGTAAGTTGATTTGGTCCACCTGCAATAGATGTCTTACATTTTTTTATGGCTACACATGGTTGGTCTTTATTCTGACAATCATATATTCCTTTACTATCTTGGTAAATTTCCCATGCTGAACTTCCATCTTCTACGGTTATCCATTCAGAACTACCAACACATTTATACTCGTAGTCACAAGTATAATTATTTTTTCTACGAGTTTCTGAGATGTTTGATTTTTGTGTAAATTTTTTTCCATCACATTCAAAATTAAGTTCGCAACCTTTCGAAGATAGTGGTGTTTTCGGTTTTTCATTGATAAAGTAAGGACCAAAAGTGAAAAAACAGCCTGTGGTGTTTTCTTTTATCAAAACAGTATATCCTCCAATTTTTGCATTGCTAATATTTTGAGTTGTTGCGCCGTTGCTCCACTTAAAAGTATAGTTTTGTGGATTGGGCAAACCACTAATTGTAATTTTACCACTTGGCGCACCACAAGCATCGCAGACGCAGTAACCTTCGGTATTTGCAACTATCTTTGGCGCATTAGCATTGCATTCTTGTTTATCTATAACAGTGAAACATTGCTCAATATTACCACAAGCACCATGAATGGTTACACAATATTTCCCCTTAGGGATATTGAAAAGGTTTTTACCTGTATATAACGAACCATCAGGAAGTTTCCATGTATAAAACAAAGCATAATCTACAATTAAGCTGATACTGCCACCTACGCTTCCATTGGCAGGTGTGACAGTGTAACTTAAATTTTGGGGTTTATCATCGTTTGAAATACAACAAATAATATCGACTTCTATTTTAATGTCACATTCTGGATTTTTTTTATCTTTTACTGTCAAGATATAAGGACCAGATAAGTCATCAATTGTATTAGAACCAGATGAGAAATTACCCTTGATAATTTCTCCTTCAGGAGAAACAAGTTCGTATGTATAATTTCCAACTACTTCAAAAGTTGCATTTCCAAGGGTTTTTCCTAATATCGAACACGGTACAGTGTTTATCAATTTCACTTTATTAAACAAAGGATTCAATTCATTAATTAATCGATTGTCACAAGTGGGCGATTGACAGCCTTGTGCATCGAGTATTTTTTCTGTCACTTTTCCAGTAGGAGAAAGGCTACAACCAGGCCTATCATCTACAATAGTTACCGTGTATGTTCCTACTGTTAGGTTAGAGATTTTTTTTGTTGTTGAGCCGTTGCTCCATAAATATTTAGGATTTACTAAATTCACACCTGTTACTTCTAAAATACCATTATTTTGGAAAGGGCAAATTTCATCGTTTTTAAGCATAACAGCTATTGTTGCATCTTCTAGCTTAATTTGTTTTATAATTTTATCATCACAAGTCTTTTGTAAATTAATTTTTTCGACAGTAACGGTATGATTTCCTGCTCCAAGTTTAAGATTACTTGCTCCATTTTGTCCATTGCTCCACGTGAACTTAAGATTGGTTAGATTTCCATTTAGCGTAATAGAGCCATTATTTCCGCCACACGGATTAACTTTAATTATTTCTGTCGGAAATTGTATTGAAGTGGGGTCAAATTCTACTTTCAAAGAGGTACTTCCTTCACAGACTGTACCATTAGCTAACTTTACTGTTACTCTGACTGTATAAGTACCAGGGTCTTTGATTTTATCAATGGTAGTAATGCTATTATTGTCAATAATTCCTGTTTTTATAAATCCTGACGGATAAGTTAAAAAATACTCAAAAGGAGGCATTTGATAATAACCTCCTATTGAAAGGCGTAATGGAGCAGAACCTTCTTTGCATAGTGGATAAAATAATTCTAATTTGGGTAATATCCGTCTATCTTCAAAAGGAATATCTTTTGTAAAAGGGCAGCCTAATGTAGGGCGTATTTCAATTTCTTTTTTAAAATTACCACCTTGATCTATTTTTAGAATTAATGGGTCTAAAACATTCCATTTAGCTATCAATTTTCCATCTGAGTAGGCATATATAGGATATATTCCATTTCCAATTTGAAAGATTTCGGTTGTTCCATGAACACAGTCTTTCACAGCACTTTGCATCGGCGGGGCAGTAAAAACTGGTATAGTAAATGTTTGGGTTGCAGAACATACTCCATTTGTGAATGTCCCCGTATAGCTATTACCCGCTTTTAAGTCACTGTAAGCCAAAGAATAGCTGATTGGGTTTTTCCACGAAACGCTAAAATCTTTTGGTAGAATTGATAAAATCGTCCCATTTCCAGTAGGGAAATTAGGTTGGGAACAATCACCTTGTATTATTTGAGCCATAGTATTGTACTCTTGTACTCCCGAGCAACCCGAAGGATTAGTAACAGTTACGCTGTATTTTTTTACTCCTTTGAAAAGGCGACTTGCACCTTTTTCTCCATCATTCCAAATGTATTCACAATCACTACAAGTGGGATTTCCATTATATTTTGCTTTAACACTAACAATATTATTTATTGACACGATACAATCTGGTTTTTCTATTATTATTGCACTTTTATCAATCAAATCATAAGTTTTTACGGTGCTACAAGTACCATTAGTAACTGTAACCGTATATTTTCCAACTTTTAGATTTTGATTAGACTTTGTAAAGTTATTATTAGACCAAGAATAAGTATAATTACCATTGCCACCTTCTGCCGCTATCTCAATGCTGCCTAAACTACCACAATCTGGCTGGATAATTTTTTCGCTTTTTATGGTAAGAGGTTTGATTTCTGGAACAAAAAATGTTTTTACCACACTACAATTCTTAGCATCTGTAACGGTTACAGTATAGGTCTTGCTGTAATTTACGCCATTTTGTAGATACAAGTAGTCTTCCGTATTGCCATTAGACCATTTGTACTGATATGGTGCTGTACCATTTGCTGTATTTAAAAATAGATAATTTTTAGATATACAGTCCACTGAATAGCTTATCTCAATATCTAATACCTCACATCTGTAATCAACAACAAAACATTCTTTGTATATTAAATCACAGGCAGGATCTTCTATTATTACACAATATTCGTCAGGTGCTAAGTTGAAAATATCTTTTGTAGAGGAGGAAAAACCCGTTTTTGTTCCAGTCCATGTATAGGTTATATTTGAGTTGCTCCCTGCTGCCAATGACAAAGTAATACTGCCATCATTAGCAATAGGATTAGTAGCATTTGTAATAGTGGCTTTTGGTATCAAATTGTTTTTATCGCAATCATAGACGTTAAATGTGGCTACTGCACAACCTAATGCGTGTTCT